>JALSGX010000091.1 GCA_026982535.1 Ghiorsea sp.
ATTGATATTGGTGCGATTATTGATCCAAGCCAACACAAGCGTATTGCACAATTGGTCAAACAAGGCGTTGAAGAAGGTGCAGAGCTTTATCAACCTGATATCACCTTGCCAGAACGCGGTTGTTTTTTCCCACCTACTTTATTGACCGAAGTAGATACCGCTCATTATGTTGCTCAAGAAGAAATATTTGGACCAGTACTGGTTTCCATGACATTTCGCACACCAGCAGAAGCCGTAGCACTTGCCAATAATACCCGTTATGGTTTAGCTTGCAGTGTTTGGAGTGAAAACATCAACCTAGCTCTTGATATAGCTCCAAAAGTGATAGCAGGAGTGGTGTGGATAAACTGCACCAACCAATTTGATGCTGCCGCTGGCTTTGGTGGTAAAAAAGAATCAGGATTTGGACGCGAAGGCGGAATCGAGGGCATGTACGCTTATTTAAAACCCAAAGTCGATGCCACACTTAAACCAAGCAAACCACAAAAAGTGTTTGAATTAAAATCCAAAAACTCAAAGGCAATAGTGGATAGAACACCAAAATTCTATATCGGTGGCAAACAAGCACGCCCTGATGGTGGTTATTCACAAGCCGTAGTTTCAAGCAAAGGCGAGTTAATTGCTCATATCGGTCAAGGCAACCGCAAAGATGTGCGTAATGCCGTAGAAGCGGCACGCAAAGCCACAGGCTGGACCAACACAACTGCACATAACCGCGCACAAGTGCTTTATTTTATAGCCGAAAACTTAAGTCTTCGCAGTGATGAATTTGCTAAAAACATTCAAGCAATCACTGGTGTAAGTGCTAAAGATGCCCAACGTGAAGTCGATGTCAGCATCGAAAGATTGTTTTATTATGCCGCCATAGCCGATAAATTTGACGGACAAGTGCACACGGTTCCAGTCAGAGGCGTTGTACTTGCCATACCTGAAGCGAATGGCATCATGGGCATTGTTTGCCCTGATGAAAATCCATTACTTGGTTTTGTCTCACTAATGGCAGCCACTATCGCAATGGGTAATCGAATTGTGATGATTCCATCGCAAAACTACTCATTAACGGCTTTAGAGTTCTACCAAATCCTTGAAACATCCGATGTTCCTGCAGGTGTGGTGAATATCATAAGCGGTGACAAAAATGAACTCGCACGCACTCTAGCCGATCATTATGAAGTCGAATCCGTGTGGTATTTCGGTGATGCCGAAGGTTCCACAATGGTCGAAAAAGCCAGTGCCGACAACCTCAAACGAACATGGGTCAACAACGGCAAAGCCAGAGATTGGTTTGATAACACCCAAGCACAAGGTAAAGAGTTTTTAAACCAAGCCACCGATGTGAAAAATATATGGACGCCGTATGGGGAGTGAAAAGAAGTAACGTAAAGTGAAGCAAAGTTTATTAAAAAACCACGTCTTTGCGAGGAGCGTAGCGACGTGGCAATCTCCTTGGGCAAAATACAAAGGACATCCATCCATAGAAAATACAAAGGACACACATCCATAAAGTACCACCAGTCAAACCTACGATAAACACGGGCGCGTATTCCAAAGTTTTGATGCCACAGGCAATGGCGTGTTATTCCAATACAACAACTATGGCTACCAAACCATCACCCGAGATGCAGCCGATGGATTGTTGGGGCAAATATACCACGAAATCCTCAGCACCGATGCCCGAGGACAAGTGTTGTATGAAAAGTTTAACAACCGATTCTACACCTCCAAAACCTACGAAAACAGCACAGGCTTTGTGCAAACCATCATCACCACCAATGAAACAGGCGATGAAGTGCAAAACCAAAGCTTTGCCTTCGATGAAGTCGGCAACTTAATAAGGCGTACCGACAACGACCCAGTGATAGTAGGCAGCAGTCAAATACAGATTGAAAACTTCGAATACGACAACCGCAATCGACTCTTATTTGAAAAGCTCAATGGTGCACCAAGCAAAAGCTACCAATACGATGCAACAGGCAACTTAACCTACGTCAATGGCGGGCAATACCTTTATGCAAGTTCACGCCCACATGCCGTGACCTCAGCCAAAGGCAACAGCTACCAATACGACAACGGCGGCAATGTCATCAGCAAAACAGGCACAGTAAGCTCCACATTTGACTACACCAGTTTTGACAAACCATACAAAATAACCGCAGGTGATTGGATCTCAGAAATCACCTACAATGCAAGCAACAGCCGCTACCTACGCAAAGACATCAAAGTCTCAGATCGCACCATCACCCATTATTTAGGCTCGGTCGAATACACCTACAAAACCAATGGCAGCAAAAAAGCCAAACGCTACATCGGCAACCTCGTCATACATATACAAGACGACGAAATCAACCACAGCTCATGGGAGTACCAATACCTGCTCAAGGATCACATCGGCTCCACCCACAAAGTGGTCAACAAACAAGGCAACTCCATAACAGCCATGAGTTTTGATGCCTGGGGCGCACGCCGAAAATCAACAGTGCCAGATAGATGGGAAACACCAATTTACCAAACCTACGATTTATTTGGGTCAACAGGCGTTTGGGCAAGAATAGGTCAAAGTATCGAAACCACCACCAACCGCGGCTTCACCGGACACGAACACTTCGACCAAGTCGGCATCATCCACATGAACGGACGCATCTACGACCCAGAAATAGGTCGCTTCCTGCAAGCTGACCCCATGATACAAGACCCGTACGACACCCAAAGCCTCAACCGCTACAGCTACGTGATGAATAACCCATTGAGTTATACCGATCCCAGTGGGTATTTGCGCTTAAGAAAAGGTTGGTGGCGACTGCCAGCGGCAATTGCCATAACGGTGATAACATCGGGTGCTGCATCGGGTACACTATTTGCAGGCACAGCAT
>JALSGX010000092.1 GCA_026982535.1 Ghiorsea sp.
GTCAACCTCACCGTAGCCAACCCTTTGGCACTTCGGGTTGCTGCCAACACCTACCAAGCAGGCACTCTGGGTAATGCACCTGTTACTCCTGACACCACCATGATTCGTACCATGGTGGCAAATGGCATGACACTTACAGCCGCAGAAACAGCATTTCAAACGGCTTTTGGTTACAAGCCTGATTTAACCGCTGCACCATTTGACCCCTACACCACACAAAGCATCACCACGCAAACCATGGCAGACCAAACAGCCGCCTTTCGTGTGGGTGTGTGGAGCCAGTTGGGAACAGATTTGGGATTAACGGCTTCCGACCTAGCTGAATTACCCAACAAAGTTGCTGCTGATTTAGCCGATGGCACATTGGATGGTGTTGCCGCAGGTAACCCTGTGACTTTCACCAGCGGTGTAAACTTACAAACCATGCATCAAGCTATGCCACTTACCAATCGCCTAAGCATGGCTGTTTCTGGCTTTGCAGGCAGCCCTGCTAATGTCGCAGGTGTCGCTGCACCAAGTATGGGGCTACCTCCCATCGCAGCGGATATGCCTGGAAAAATGAAAACGATTACTTTAGGTAATGGTACACGTCAAATTAATGTGAAAATAGAAACACCTGCAACGGCTCCTTTCCAAATGGGTTATCGCAACGTCAAAACAACCCACAAAATTACATTGACCGATGCAGTGACTGCTTTACCCGTCAACATCACTACCGATGCCAATATTAACAGCATCAACTTCAAACCTTGGATGTATATGTTTGCAGGGCATCAGCATGGTTCACCTTTTGGTGCTATCGACACCGCACAAGCTGCATTAGGCATTTATACCGTGGATACCTATTATCTCATGCCAACGGGTATGATGATGAACGGCACAGTTGAACCTATGGGACTTTGGGACTTGGAAGTGAAACTGGGTGATAGCACTGCCCCAGCCGCAGACCCTTATGCCTACGCTCACTTCTTCCCCAATGTGATGATGAATATGGCTCCAGATTTATTATTAGCCAAAGGCATCAATGCCGCAGATACATGGACAGATATGATGGGCGTGACCAAACCGCGTGAATACCGTGTTTGGCTGCAAGATGTGGTTGCTGATGGTGTTGGTGGTCATGATTTGACTGTTTATGTCAGCACATTGGGTATGAAAATGGGTGTAGGTATGATTTTCCCGCCTGTTTATGCAGGTTTGATGATGCCTTCTATTGCTTCTGCCACTTGCGAAGTCTCCACCGATGGTGGCACAACTTGGCAAGCTATGCCCGCAGTTGCTACTATCAATGGTCAATATAAAATCACAGGTCTTGCTGGGTTAAATAATGCAGCACAAAACACCTTGGACATTCGTCTTACTGTCAATGGTAACGTGATGCAAACTGCGGCAGCAGGCAACCTACAGCTCAAGTTCACAGCTCCCTAATGCGTTCTCCTCACGCAGCAGCCCTCATTTTGGGGGCTGCACTTCTTTTTCCGCTCTCTACCCTTGCCGCATCATGTTGCGGTGGCGGCTCTGGTGGTTCTCTGATACTACCCAAGATGATGTATACCGCGACAAGCGTTGATATTGCTTATGAAACATACAATGGTTTCTGGGGTGATGACGGACAATGGCGCGAAGACCCGCCAAGCTCTGACTTAAACCAAAAACGCCTGAGCCTTGGCTTCGCCCAACGCATCAATGACAACTGGCAAGCTTCAGTGTCGATTCCTTATATTTGGAACGACAATGTGTATGCCAACAACTCCTTTCAGACAAGTGGCATTGGTGACACTTCTATCACCGTGTTATACGAAGCATTTGATGATATTACTTGTACATGGGTTCTCGATACTTGGGAGGACTACAAACCTGCCATGTATTTTGGAGCAAGCCTCACTGCCCCAACAGGCATATCACCTTATGATGATGTAACCAACAATTTCGATATTACAGGGCGTGGATTTTATCGCTTAGACCTCAAAGCATCATTTGAAAAAACCGTATTTCCATGGAATGTGAGCTTAGCCTTTAATTATGGCAAATACTTTGAGCGTTCCATCAACCGAGAATATGGCGTTTATGTCGCCCCGTATCAAAAAAACCTGGGGGATAGAATGAGTGTGAGCACTAGCCTTGGTTACACTTTCTTTTTAGAAAAGGGAAACACCTTCACCGTCACAGGCGCTTATGCCGACCTTCAAGAAAAGAAAGCCACAATTGAGGGGCTGACCGATGAAACTTCAGGTATGGAAAAGCGTAGTTTTAGTACAACTGGAGCTTGGGCGAATGAAGATAAAAGCGTTGTTCTCAAAGCAACTTATGCCTACACACCCCGCTACCACGATTGGGGAAGAAATTTTCCAACCACCAACACATTGTCTATGGGGGTAAGTTATGTATATGAATAAAGTAGCTATATTTACCTGTCTTTTTTTACTTTCTTCATGCGGTAATATGGCGGATGATTTAAACCCGTCAGGTGAAGACTTGCGCCCTGCGGTGACTGCAAACACAACAGGAAGCCAGCCCAGCCAAATTGCTGCTGACTTTACCGCTCCCGCCACCAACGGCACAACCTTTAAACTTTCTGACCATCTGCTTGGCGGTGCAATGCCTGCCGATGCCGTGGTGTTGTATTTCACCATGTGGTGCCCGATTTGTATTTCACATACCGACCACTTGCTTTTCAACATTATCCCTCAATTCCAAACACGTGGCACTGTGCGTTATGTTCTAGTGGATTATGTGTCTGGCTCGATTGCTTCCACCACAGTATCGGAAGCGGTGAATGGTTACGCAGGCTCGATATTTATCACCATTGCCGATGAAAACCAAAGTTTACTTAACCAATTTCAAGGCGCGATG
>JALSGX010000093.1 GCA_026982535.1 Ghiorsea sp.
CTGGCGTCGATGTTGAAATTAAACTTTAAGGGGCGTTGTCATGAGTACAGGTCTAATTGCCCGTAAAGCGGGTATGACACAGGTTTTCGCTGAAGATGGTTCAGTTGTTCCTGTAACCGTTCTTAATATTGAGCCATGCAAAGTGATTTCTTTGCGTACCTCAGCTAAAGATGGTTACAACGCGGTTCAAGTGGGGTTCGGCAAAGCAAAAAAAGTAGTATCTCGCGCAATGCAAGGTCACTACGCACGTCAAGGTCAAGAAGCGATGGGCGGTTTGATGGAATTCACAACTGCTGCAGAGCCTGAATTGGAATTGGGTCAAGATTTAACAGCTGCATTGTTTGAAGCTGGTCAGAAGCTTGATATTTCAGGCACTTCAAAAGGTCGCGGTTTCGCGGGTGTTATGAAGCGTTATAACTTCGCTGGCGGACGTGCAACACATGGTGCGGAAAAAGTGCATCGTCAAATGGGTTCAACAGGTCAGTGCCAATGGCCTGGTCGTGTATTCCCGGGTAAGAAAATGCCTGGTCACTATGGTGACAAGCGTATTACAACTCAAAATATTGAAATTGTTCGCATTGATGAAGAGCAAAATCGTATTCTTGTCAAAGGCGCAGTGCCTGGCTCAAAGAATGGATTACTTGAACTTCGTCTTGCGGTGAAGGGAGCATAAAGTGGCTGAAGTTAAAATTGTTGACCAAAACAATAAAAAAGTCGGCTCTCGTGAAGTAAGCGACGCTATTTTCGGCTTGGAAACAGATGCTGGTCTTGTACACCGTGTATACAGCGCTTTATCGCGTGCGCAACGTGCAGGTACACACAGCACTAAAACTGTATCTGATGTTTCTGGTGGTGGTAAAAAACCATTTAAACAAAAAGGTACAGGGCGTGCGCGTCAAGGTACAACACGTGCTGCGCAAATGCGTCATGGTGGTGTTGCTCACGGTCCACAACCACATGATTACAACACGCGCATTAATAAAAAAGAACGTCGCCGTGCAGTTGCAGTGGTTTTATCTGATGCATTGCGCGAAGGTCGTTTGATTGTTGTTAAAAAGCTTGCGTTGAAAGAAACAAAAACAAAAGCATTTATTTCAGTGCGTGACAAACTTAAAGTAACATCAGGTTTGTTTGTATTGGCTGAAAACAATGATGCAGTTGAATTGTCTGGTCGCAACGTGCCTTTGAGCAAAGTTGTGTTGGATGGTCAAATGAACTTGCATGATATGTTGAAGTTCGACCACTTGGTTGTAACTGAAGATGCATTAACAAATATTGAAAAACGCTTGGGAGGTGAAGGATGAACGCAAAATATCATCACTTCAACACGCTCCGTAAGCCAGTAATTACTGAAAAGAGCTATCAAGCAACAGGTGAAGCGAACCAATATACGTTCCGCATTGCACCTGATGCAACAAAAGCTCAAGTAAAAGCGGCTATTGAGGCAATCTTTGAAGTTTCGGTTGTAAAAGTTCAAGTTGTGAACATGCCGAGCAAAGAGAAGCGTCGCGGTGCTCACACTGGAACACGTTCTGGTTATCGCAAAGCTATTATTCGTCTGGCAGAAGGTCAGTCGCTTGAAGTAGCGGAAGAGGCATAAGACATGGCAATTAAAGTTTGGAAACCAATGACCAACGGCGTTCGTGGACGCGTTGCGATTGTAAATCCTGATTTGTATAAAGGTGCGCCAGAAGCGCGCTTGACTGAAGGTCTTACAAAATCAGGCGGTCGTAACAACAATGGTCGCATTACTTCTCGTCATCGTGGCGGCGGACATAAACGCCTTTATCGTATGATTGATTTTAAACGTGACAATCAAGGAATCGAAGGTACAGTGGCGCGCCTTGAATATGACCCGAATCGCACAGCGCATATTGCGTTGGTTGTTTTTAGCAACGGTGATAAGCGTTATATTCTTGCTCCACAAGGTCTTCGTGCTGGCGACAAAGTTGTTTCAGGTTCTGAAGCAGAAATTCGTCCTGGTAATGCGATGCCTCTAGGTAACATCCGCGTTGGTACTATGTTGCACAATGTTGAAATGAAGCCTGGTAAAGGCGGGCAAATGGCGCGCACAGCGGGCGCATCTGTTCAGCTTATGGGTAAGGAAAATGGTAAAGCCATTTTGAAGTTGCCATCTGGCGAGTTCCGCAAAGTAGATTTGCGTTGTATGGCAAGTATTGGTGTGATTGGTAATGCTGACCACGCCAACCAAAAGATTGGTAAAGCTGGTCGTTCACGCTGGTTGGGTAAGCGTCCTCATGTTCGTGGTGTAGCCATGAATCCTGTTGACCATCCACATGGTGGTGGTGAAGGGCGTACTTCGGGTGGTCGCCACCCTGTAACACCTTGGGGTGTTCCAACCAAGGGTCGTAAGACTCGTAAAAAGAATAAGACTTCGAATCGTGATATTATTCGTCGTCGCAATCAGAAGTGAGGTAGCTAAAAAATGGCACGTTCATTAAAGAAAGGTCCTTACATTCAAGCTTCTCTTGAAAAGAAAGTAGATGCTGCGATTGAGAATGGTAAGAAAGGCGTTATCAAGACTTGGTCTCGTCGCTCTACTATCTCACCTGATTTTGTAGGTTTGAACTTTGCTGTGCATAACGGCAATAAATTTATTCCTGTGTTTGTTTCTGAGAACATGGTGGGTCACAAGTTGGGCGAATTTGCACCAACACGTACTTATTATGGTCATGGTGCTGACAAAAAAGCGCGGAAGAGGTAATTGGTTATGTCTGAAGAAGTACGTGCAATGCATAAAAATGCACACATTAGTGCGCAGAAAGTTCGCACTGTTGCCAACGCCGTTCGCGGCTTACCAGTTGACCGCGCTTTAGCTGCGCTGTC
>JALSGX010000094.1 GCA_026982535.1 Ghiorsea sp.
TGTTGACAGACCCTGAAAAAGGCACGGTTGATTTATTGTATAAAATTGTTGGTGAAGGCACACGCCAACTATCCCAGCGAAAAAAAGGGGAAACGCTTCCCATGCTTGGACCAATTGGTGTACCTTTTGATGTATCGGATACATCCAAGCGCTATGTTTTAATTGGTGGTGGTGTTGGTGTGCCCCCCATGATTTTTGTGGCGGACAACTTGGTGAATCAAGCTGATTTGGTATTGTTTGCAGGATCGGAAGTCCCCTTTCCTTTTGCCCTCAAACCATCAACGATGATGTTGCCAGGTATTACAGGAAATACCACTTTAACCATATCTTCACTTGAAGCGCGTGGTATTGCCTGCCGTTTGGCATCCAATGAGGGTTTATATGGTTGTTATGAAGGGCATGTACCAGATTTGGCGCGTGACTACTTAACAGCATTAAGTGATGAGGAAAAAGCGCGATGTGTGCTATTATCATGTGGACCTCATCCTATGCTTCATGCGGTCGCCAAGCTTGGGCGTGATTTGGGTATTCCTGCGCAGTTAAGTTTGGAAGAATATATGGCATGTGGTATTGGCGGTTGCGCGGGTTGTGTGGTGAAAACCATGGAAGGTGGACAAGAAAAATATAAGCGGGTGTGTGTAGATGGTCCTGTGTTTGACGCAGAGCAACTACCTGATTTTGCTTAAATACGGTGTTAGAAAGGAAATAAGATGAGTAGAAATTTTGTGTTTACATCAGAGTCTGTAGGTGAAGGTCATCCCGATAAAGTTGCCGACCAAATATCCGACAGTGTGTTGGATGCGATTTTAAAGCAAGACCCAACAGCGCGTGTCGCCTGTGAAACCATGGTGAATACAGGTATGGTGATTTTATCCGGTGAAATTACCACATCGGCAGTGATTGATTATCAAGAAATTGCAAGAAATACCATTAAAGAAATTGGTTATAACTCATCCGACATGGGTTTTGATTATGCTTCTTGTGCTGTTTTGGTGACCATGGATAAACAATCTGTGGATATTGCTGCGGGTGTGAACGAAGGTGAAGGTCTTGATTTGGATCAAGGTGCTGGTGACCAAGGTTTGATGTTTGGTTACGCATCCAATGAAACGGATGTGTTGATGCCCATGCCTATTTACTTGTCGCATCAACTGATGGCCAAACAAGCTGAAGTGCGTAAAACTGGTGTGTTGAAATATTTGCGCCCTGATGCCAAGTCGCAAGTGACCGTGCGTTATGAAGATTCCAAACCTGTGGCGATTGATGCGGTGGTGGTATCCACACAACATACTGCGGATGTTAGTCATGCGGATTTGGTTGAAGGTGTGATGAAAGAAATTGTCCATCCTGTATTGGATAAAACAGGCTTGTTGCATGATAAAACAGAGTATCATATCAACCCAACAGGGCGTTTTGTGATTGGTGGTCCAGTGGGTGATTGTGGCGTGACGGGTCGTAAAATCATTGTGGATACCTATGGCGGATTTGGTCATCATGGTGGTGGCGCGTTTTCAGGTAAAGATCCCACAAAAGTGGATCGTTCAGCTTGTTATATGATGCGTTATGTGGCGAAAAATATTGTGGCTGCAGAGCTTGCCGACCGCTGTGAAGTGCAGGTGGCGTATGCCATTGGCGTGGCGCGACCGTTGTCTGTTATGGTGAACACCTTTGGTACAGGTAAAGTAGATGAGGCCAAGCTTGCAGAAGCGGTGCGTGAAGTATTTGATCTTCGCCCTAAAGGTATTGTACAAACGCTTGATTTGTTGCGTCCGATTTATGCGAAAACAGCGGCTTATGGTCACTTTGGACGCGAGCTTCCTGAGTTTACTTGGGAAAAAACGGATAAAGTGGACGCATTAAAGGCGGCTGTTGCCAAATAACCAGTTAAACTGAGGAGCACTGCGACGATGTTGTTTGCCAAGCAAACACATCGCTAGGCTCAGTGAAATCGAAACAACGGTGCTCATATTTTTATTCATATAGGAGTATGAGAATGTCTGAATTGACAGATTATAAGGTTGCTGACATATCATTAGCAGCATGGGGTCGTAAGGAAATTACAATTGCGGAAACTGAAATGCCAGGTTTGATGGCATTGCGCGAAGAATACGCAGGCAAAAAACCTTTGGCAGGCGCGCGCATTGTCGGTTGTTTGCACATGACCATTCAAACAGCAGTGTTGATGGAAACATTGGTTGAACTTGGTGCTGAAATTCGTTGGTCATCATGCAATATCTTTTCAACCCAAGACCAAGCTGCCGCAGCCATGGCAGCCGCTGGTATTCCAGTATTTGCTTGGAAAGGTGAAACAGAAGAAGAGTTTTGGTGGTGCATTGAGCAAACTATACATGGCCCTGATGGCTGGACACCTAATATGATTCTTGATGACGGCGGTGATGTTACCCAACTGATTCATGATAAATACCCTGAATTATTAAAAGACATCAAAGGTTTATCCGAAGAAACCACCACAGGTGTTCACCGCCTTTATGAAATGGCGAAAGAAGGCAAACTCAAAGTGCCTGCGATTAATGTGAATGATTCCGTAACCAAATCAAAATTTGATAATTTGTATGGTTGTCGTGAATCTTTACTTGATGGGATTAAACGCGCAACGGATGTGATGATTGCAGGTAAAATCGCGGTTGTGTTGGGTTATGGTGATGTGGGCAAAGGGTGTGCGCAAGCCTTTAAGGGTATGGGTGCAACAGTTTGGGTTACAGAAATTGACCCCATTTGTGCGCTTCAAGCGGCGATGGAGGGTTATCGTGTGGTCGACATGGATGATGCTTGTAAGTTGGGTGATATTTTTGTGACCACCACAGGCAACTACCATGTGATTACACATGACCACATGTTGAATATGAAAGACCAAGCTATTGTGTGTAATATTGGTCATTTTGATAATGAAATTGATGTGGCATCTTTGAAACAATATGAGTGGGAAAATGTGAAACCACAAGTGGATCAAATTATCTTCCCAGATGGAAAACGCATCACTTTGCTTGCAGAAGGTCGCTTGGTAAACCTTGGTTGCGCCACAGGTCATCCAAGCTTTGTGATGTCTGCATCATTCACCAATCAGGTGATGGCGCAAATTGAGCTTTGGGAAAACCATGCCAATTATGATAATCAAGTATATGTGTTACCCAAACGCTTGGATGAAAAAGTGGCACGCTTGCATTTGTCAAAAATTGGAGCGCAGCTAACCACATTGACACAGGAACAAGCTGATTATATTGGTGTGCCTGTGGAAGGACCATACAAAGTTGACCATTATCGTTATTAAAGGGTTAATCGCTTGAATAAGCTGTATGGCCTGGGGGTGGCAGTGTGTTTAACACTGCCACTTTTGGGTTGTGCCAGCAAAAATATTGAGCAACGCCAGTCTTCCATGTTGGAACGACAACACAATACGGTGATGAACCCTTATATTTGGCAAAACATGACAGGTGCTGAAAAGCGAAGCTATGCTCGAAAATCACTGGAGGATGTGGGTGAAAATCCTGATGCTTTTGTATCCCAAGGGCGAACCCGAGAAACCTTGCTTTTAGAAGGCTTAGAGGCTGTTTATGGCGATTAGCCGTTAACATTCAGTAATGGTAACCGCAAGCCCCCCCAAAGAAGTTTCTTTAAATTTTATCGACATTTCCTCGCCAGTTTGTTTCATGGCAGCAATACATTGATCCAAAGACATCAAGTGTTCACCTGTGCTGCGCATGGCGAGTGAAGCAGCAGTATAAGCTTTGATTGCGCCAAAGCCATTGCGTTCAATACAAGGCACTTGAACCAGCCCGGCTACAGGATCACAAGTCATACCCAAATGATGTTCCAGTGCTATTTCTGCAGCATGTTCAACCTGCTCCACTGTTCCACCTCTTACCGCGCATAAGCCTGCTGCTGCCATGGCTGCCGCAGAGCCAACTTCACCTTGACAACCCACCTCTGCACCTGAAATGGAGCTGTTGTGTTTAATAATGCCGCCAATCGCACTGGCTGTGAGTAAAAAGTCCCGAACTTGTTCCATGCTGCTGTTTTCATGGGTGATAAAATAATACAAAACCGCAGGTATTACCCCTGCTGCGCCATTGGTAGGAGCGGTAACCACCATGTGCCCTGCTGCATTTTCTTCATTCACTGCCATAGCATAAGCACACAACCAATCGTTGGTGTCAGCTTGCTTGGGATTGTTTTGTAGCTGTTGATGTAAATTTCGGGCGCGTCTTGGCACTTTAAGCCCACCAGGTAAGATGCCTTCAGCCTGTAAACCCAGCTCAACGCACTTTTTCATGGCAAACCAAATATCATCAAGCCCTTGGAATAGTGTTTTTTCATCAATGGTGGTTAGTTCATTGGCAAGCTTCATTTGGGCAATGGTCAAACCACTTTTGTTTGCCATATTCATCATGGTTTGCGCAGAATCAAAAGCGTAAGGAACATCTTGATTATCATGTATTTTTAGTGGCGCCACCAAGCTTTTCATTTCATCCATGGTATGGATAAATCCGCCACCAATCGAGAAGTATGTTTCTGAGATAAGCACTTTGTTGTGTTCATCTGTAAGCGTAAATATCAACCCATTAGGATGTTCAGGAAGCGCTTTGCCTTGGTCAAAAATAATATCTTCTGTTGCGCAGAATAAAGCTGTGTGTTTTTCAGAAATTTGAATACTTGTATGTTTCCAAACACTATCCACCAATGAGCTTAAGTCATGTTTGGCAACATCTTGTGGCTTATAACCATGCAGCCCTAAAGCGATGGCTTGGTCGGTGGCATGACCTTTTCCAGTTGCTGATAATGAGCCCTTAAGGGTGCATGTGATTTGGAACTTTTGTGAGGATGAATATTGCTCAAGCTGTTGTTTTACCAGTGTCAGAAAAGCGTTGGCCGCAACCATAGGACCCATGGTATGTGAACTGGATGGTCCAATACCAATTTTGAAAAGCTCAAGCACGCTGATAAACATTGCTGACCTCCCTATTTACATGACAGGTACATTATCAGGGTGCAAAGCACAGGGTCAAAACAAGAAAAAAGAGGTTATTTGATGTCTAACAAGGTGATTTTTTGTTGGAGCAGGTCAAGCGCTCGACCACGATGAGATACAGATGCTTTTTCTTGGGGAGTGGCTTGGGCAAAGGTTTTGTTCAGCTCGGGGCAGAAAAACAAAGGGTCATAACCAAAGCCAGTATCCCCTGTTTCTTGTACCAGAATATAACCTTCTACCCTACCTTCTGCGGTGATTTCAGAACCATCGGGCAGGGATAAGTGCAAGGCGCAGATAAAATATGCAGTGCGGTCTTGGATACCGTGTAACTCGTACAAGAGTTTGGTATTGTTTTCAGCATCCGAAGCATATTCGCCTGCAAAACGCGCGGAATACACACCTGGCGCACCATTCAATGCCGCAACACATAACCCTGAATCATCGGCCAGTGCCGCACATTGGTTGGCTTGCAGAAACGCATCAGCTTTTTTCTTGGCATTGCCTGAAAATGTGTCTGCATCTTCAACCACATCGACAAATATAGTTTGCTCAGCAGGCACAACTTCAATGTTTAAGCTTGTTAAAATATTTTCGATTTCTTCCCGTTTTTTCTTGTTATTGCTGGCAATAACAAGTTTCTTGAGGTTCACTTAGCCATGACCTTGGCTTTCATACAAAGCTTGGAGGATTTCTCTAGCGCCAAGGTCTAAAATCGTATCGGCAAGCTGAATACCTAAGTCTTTCGCATCATTTTTTGAGCCAGATACTTGACGGCGAATCAAAGTCTTACCATCTACAGAGCCTACTAAACCGTCTAAATGCAGGGTATCACCATCCAGAGTGGCATATGCGCCAATGGGTACTTGGCAGCCACCTTCAAGATGGGCTAAAAATGCGCGTTCGGCTTGGGTTCGCACTACGGTTTCTGGGTCATTTAGGGCATCCACCATACGATTGATTTCATTGTTATCATCTTTGGTTTGAATGCCTAGTGTGCCTTGAGCAACGGCGGGAAGCACATCAGCAGTATCCAAATAGCCGTGCATTTGGTCTTCCATGCCCATGCGTTTAATGCCAGCAGCGGCAAGAATGACGGCATCGACTTCAGTGCCGAGCTTGTTGCGGCGTGTTTGGATATTACCACGGATAGAAACGCACTTAAACTTGGGATATTTGGCGTTGATTTGCGCAATGCGGCGCAAGCTTGATGTGCCAATGGTGGCATCTTCAGGCAGTGAATCCAAATCACCACCCGTTACCGTGGCATAAATATCTCTTGGGTCTTCTCGTTTGGGGTGAGCACGAATGGATGTGCCAGCGGGAAGTTCGGTGGGTACATCTTTCATGGAGTGCACCGCAATATCCGCCCGGCCATCAAGCAGGGCTTCATCAATTTCCTTGGTAAACAAACCTTTACCACCCACTTTGGCAAGTGGTACATCCAAGATTTTATCACCCTTGGTCACGATTTTGACCAGTTCAGTGGTTGTGCCAGGAAATAAACGCTTTAATTCAGCAGAAACCCACTCAGCCTGCCAAAGGGCAAGTGGTGACTTTCGTGTTGCGATACGGATATGGACCATGATTTTAACTCCAAGGATTATGAAAAAGTGTAATCTAGGAATAAACCCAGAAAAATAACAGCACCAAGCACATTGTTATTGAGAAACGCTTTGAAGTAGAACTCACGCTGACCAAGCTGAATCAACCTCTGTTGATACAAGCTAAGAATTAAAGCAAGAAAAAGAGCACTAAAATAAAACACACCAAGGGTATAAAAGAAACCAACCTGAATCATAAGGACAATAAATAAAACCTGAAACAGTGATATCCAGAAAGGACAGTATTGAGCAAACAATACAGCCGTTGACTTGATACCAACTTTGATGTCATCCTCATAATCAACCATGGCATACATGGTGTCATACGCCAGAACCCAACATATATTGGCGATGAAAAGTAGCCATGCCTCAACAGGAATACTGCCCATACTTGCCATATATACCATAGGTATTGCCCAGCCAAAAGCCATACCTAAAAATACTTGTGGCAGGTGGGTATACCGTTTCATAAAAGGGTAAAGTGCTGCTAAAAAGAGTGCGACAACGGATAAAGCTATGGTGTTCCAGTCCAGTAATAATACCAAAGCAAACGCGGCAAGAATCAGGGTCAAAAACAAGGCTACAGCTTGTTTGGTTGAGATTTCACCTGTGGCAAGAGGGCGTTGGGCGGTGCGTTTGACTTTGCCATCCACTTTTCTGTCAGCAATGTCGTTGATAACGCAGCCAGCGGCACGCATAATGATCACACCCGCAACAAAAATGAGCAATAAGTGAGGATCAGGTTGCCCTTCGCTGGCAAGCCAAAGTGCCCACAATGTTGGCCAGAGCAAAAGAAATGTGCCAATAGGTTTATCAAAGCGCATTAAACGGATGTAGGGATGATTTCGCCAACGCATCATGAGACAAGAATAAGAAACCAAGTGCTTATCCACATGATATTACATAAAAATACTGCTGCCGAACCTAAATCCTTGGCGCGCTCTGAGAGTTCATGATGTTCTGTACTGATGCGATCTATGGTTGCTTCAATACCTGAGTTGAGCAGCTCCACAACCAATACCAGCATCCATGTGGTAAGCAATAAAACACATTCTACGGGTGTTTCACCAAGATAAAAAGCCAAGGGTATAATCCCAAAAGAGGCTACGACCTCAATACGAAAAGATTGTTCATGTTGCCATGCTGCTTTAAGCCCTTGCCATGACCACTTGGTAGCATGAAAAAGGTGCTCAAGTGAACTGTGGTGGCTTGGCTTCATTTGGGTCGTTTATCGTAGTAGCGCAATAATGAAAGTTGTGGCGAGCGCCGCTTGTTAATGGCAACAGGGTAATTGCCAGAAAAGCAGGCATCACAGTGTTGTGATTGGGGTTGCCCCACAGCACGATATAAACCTTTAAGGGATACAAATGCCAAAGAGTCTGCACCAATGGCCTTACACATTTCATCCAAATCCATCTGATTCGCCATCAATTCTTCAGAAGTTGGGGTATTGATGCCATAAAAGCATGAGTGTTTGGTGGGTGGGCTAGAAATACGCATATGGATTTCCGCAGCACCTGCCGCACGCACCATTTCCACAATTTTACGGCTGGTGGTGCCGCGCACGATAGAATCGTCTACCAAAACCACGCGTTTACCCTGAATCATGTCACGATTGGGATTAAGCTTGAGTTTCACACCAAAGTTACGAATGCTTTGCTTAGGTTCGATAAATGTGCGCCCAACATAATGGTTACGAATCAACCCCATTTGAAA
Organism: Ghiorsea sp.; assembly: GCA_026982535.1. Taxonomy (GTDB): domain Bacteria; phylum Pseudomonadota; class Zetaproteobacteria; order Mariprofundales; family Mariprofundaceae; genus Ghiorsea. The sequence continues at coordinate 8,305 of JALSGX010000094.1, forward strand.
GGGAATGCCTGTTTCCAACGCAAAGCCCATGGCTGGCGGTACACCAGAATCAGGCACAGGCACAACAATATCTGCATCTACACATGATTCTTTGGCAAGTTCAACACCAATATTATGGCGAGCTTGATACACATTCACACCTTCAAGCGTAGAATCTGGGCGAGCGAAATAAATGTATTCAAACACACAAAAACGAAGGTCTGGTTTATCAAAAGGGAAATAAGAGCGTAATGTGCCATCAGGATCGATAACCACCAACTCCCCCGCTTCAATATCACGCACAAAGTCTGCACCCACCAAGTCAAAAGCACAGGTTTCACTTGCCATGACCCATGAACCGTCCAACTTACCAAGCACCAGTGGGCGAATACCATTAGGGTCGCGCACGCCAAACAAGCGTGTTTCTGTCATCAAGAGTACGGAAAAGCCACCTTTAAGCTGCCGTACAGCGTCAGTGAGCCTCTCTCTTGTACTTCTGCCTTCACTTTTGGCAAGCAAGTGAATAATGACTTCTGTGTCGGATGTGGACTGGAATATAGATCCTTCTTTCTCAAGCCCCTTTCTTAGCTCTTCAGCATTGACAATATTACCATTATGGCACATGGCAATACCACCATGGGCATATTGATACATAAAAGGTTGACAGTTGCGTAAGCCTAAGTCCCCTGCTGTTGAATAGCGCACATGCCCAATCGCAATACGCCCTTCTAATTTATCAATGTCTTCTTTTTGATATACATCCGCAACCAAGCCCATACCACGATGATTGTTAAAGTTGGTGCCATCGGTAGAAATAATACCAGTGGACTCTTGCCCACGGTGTTGTAGCGCATATAAGCCAAGATAGGTTAAGTTGGCTGCTTCAGGGTGATCCAAAACACCAAATACACCACATTCATCACGAAAGTGGTCATCTTCTATTGGATCTGCTTTTATAAGACAGTGATTCATGGTTGTTGTTCCTTGATGGTATTCATCAGTAATTGTTTCATGGCTTCTTGATCTTGGGGAGTAATGGCATCTTTGGTTGCGTCGGCTGCTTCTTTTACAATGGAGGAAATATCTGGGGGGGATTCACCTGCCTGTGTGGAAAAAGGGTAGCCTGCGGGTATGGTTTTGCCAATAAATGTACTAAGCTCAATAGCATAAGGTGTGAGTACGCTTTTTTGCATCCATGGTTGGTCGGGTTTGGCATAAGCTGTGTACATCAAAAATGCAGTGCCAATCAATAAAAGTCCGCGTGCTGCACCAAAAAACATACCCAAAGTGCGGTCTGTTGCAGTCAGCGCTGCTAAATCCACCAGCTTGCGCACGATGAATCCAATAGCGCCAACAATAAACATGACCAAGACAAAAATAAGCACAAAGGCTGCGATATTGGCGAGGTTGTTTTGGGTAATCCATGGGTCGAGCAAACCGCTGGCATCACCCGCAAATCGGCTGGCTAAAAAGAAGGCAAGCACAAGCCCAATAAGTGAAATGATTTCGCGCACAAAGCCACGCCAAAGGGATAACACCATGGAAACCCCCACGATGGTAATCAGGATGTAATCAAAAAAGTTCATGTTTTATGACCTAAAATGCGAGCTGTACTGCTTGGCTTAAATGCTTTGCTGGCATGGCTTGCCACCCATTGTCTTGTTGTGATGGGCGTAGGATAGCAGGGATATTGGCTTCCTGCACCCTTGTTTGATTGCCTTGCGGTAGAAGTAGTTGTGAAAAGCCCAAATTGGCCGCTTCTTTGGCTCTGGCTTCGGGCGCACTCACAGCACGAATTTCACCGGTTAAACCAATTTCACCAAATACCACCAAATCAGAGGGCAGTGCTTTTTCTTGGAATGCAGATAAAATGGCAAGCACTACGCCCAAATCAGATGCAGGCTCAGAAAGCTTCACACCACCCACTACATTCACATAAATATCTTGTGTGCCAAGCGGAATCCCTACTCTGCGCTCTAATACTGCGGTCAACATCGCCACACGATTGGCATCCACACCTACCGTTGAGCGTTTGGGCGTGGCATACACAGTGGGCGCAACCAAAGCTTGGATTTCCACCAAAATTGGGCGGGTGCCTTCCATACATGCGACTACCACCGAACCCGGTACATCCACAGCCCTTTCAGCCAAGAATAATCGCGATGCATCACGGATACCCGTTAGCCCCCTGTCGCTCATTTCAAACACGCCAATCTCACCCGCAGGACCAAAGCGGTTTTTCACGGCTCTTAATACGCGGTGGTTATGCCCCCTATCACCTTCAAAATAAAGCACAGCATCCACCATGTGTTCCAGCACTCTAGGGCCAGCAATGCTACCATCCTTGGTCACATGCCCCACCAAAATCAAGGTATGGCCAAATTGTTTGGCGCTGGCAATCAAAGCTGCGGCACAATCGCGCACTTGGGATACTGTACCCGGCGCAGAAGATAATTGTTTGGTGACTGTGGTTTGAATGGAATCAATGATGACGGTGTGCGGCTTATACTTGGCAATGGTCGAAAGCATGGCTTCAAGTTCGCATGATGTGGTGAGTTGCAAATCTTCGTGCAAGGCATCAATGCGCTCACCTCTTAAATGCACTTGTCTGACCGATTCTTCACCTGTGATATACAACACTGTACCGTGCTGCTCAGCCAACTTTGCGCTGGCTTGCAGCAATAGCGTTGATTTACCAATGCCAGGGTCACCCCCAATCAACACGGCAGAACCACGCACCAAACCACCACCAAGCACCCTGTCCAATTCTTCAATATCGGTATTGCGGCGTGGCGCATCTTGGCTATTGATTTCAGTAATCGGCTCTGGGCTTAGTGCGTTGGCGATGGTGTTTTGTTTTTGGTTGCGAAAGCCGCCCACTTCCACAGCTTGTTCGGAAATACAATTCCATTCATGGCAATCAGGACATTGCCCTTGCCATTTGCGCTGTTCAGAGCCGCAGGACCCACAAATGTATAACGACTTCGCAGCCATGATTTATTTGTCATTCCCGCGCAGGCGGGAGCGTAGCAACGACTGTATAGTCGGTTCATCCATGGATACCCAGTCAAGCTGAGTATGACGATGTTTTATTAAGTTTGTTTTCATGAGCTAAACGCCTGCATCAATGCTTGCACGCCTTCAGGTTCACACACCAACAACACCGTGCAACCTGCATCCATCGCCTTGTTTGCCGCTTCAGGAATCGGCATACCGCAACCTTTCATGCACAAATCATCGCTCCAAATATTGCCCTTAAATGCCATGTCTTTTCGCAATATATCTTGCAGCCAAAACTTGGAAAACGTCGCCACATCCTTATCAACCTTTGGGTATGCCACATGTGCTGTCATGATATGTTTTAACCCTTTGGCAAACAATTGTGTAAAAGCATCGGCTTCTTTGAGAATGGTATCCAAATCCGCATCCACTTCAGGCATGGCAATATGTGAATCGGCATTGGCTCTGCCGTGACCGGGGAAATGTTTGCCAATGGCTTCAATACCTGCGTCATGCAAACCAAACATACATGCGGTTGCCAACACCGCAATGGTATCTGCATCTTTAGCATACGCACGATTACCAATAATAGGGTCACCTTGAGGGTAAAAGATGTCCAATACAGGCGCGCAGTTATGGGTAAACCCTAAATCTTGGAGTGCTTTGCCAGCTTGATAGCTGTCTTGAAACACTTGTTTAATCGCTTCATCAGGGTCAGCTGGATACAGCGCACCAAAATCAGCCGCTTGGGTACGGTGATTAAACGGAGCCCAAGGCATACGGTGAACGCGCCCGCCTTCTTCATCAATGGCCGCCCAAATATCTTTACCTGCATATTGGCGTACATCAGCCAACAAAGCCTTGGTCTGTTCAGGGCTTTCCACATTTCGTGCAAATAAAATCACACCTTTGGGCGTGTGCTCTTGCAGCCACCTTTTTTCTTGGTTGGTTAAGCTTAAACCTTCTAAACCAATCACAGCATGTTGAATCATTTGGGATGCCATGGGGCGAGTGTAACTGTGTTTTTCAGAATAAAAAGGTGGTTCAAAAATCAGCAGGGCAATAAATATGCAGTGGTGTTTGTGTGACAGGGTGGATAAATGCCAGTTTTTCAGCATGAAGCAACAGCCTGTCTGCTTTATTAAAGGCTTCATCGGACGCGTAAAACTCATCACCCAAAATGGCATGACCAAGCGACATCATGTGTACTCTTAGTTGATGGGAGCGGCCTGTGATGGGGGTGAGGTGGATGCGCGTGGTGTTTGCTTCTTCATCGCGGCTGATGACTTGATAAAGTGTGCATGATGGTTTGCCGTCTTTATGTATCATTTGTCGTGGGCGATTGGGCCAATCCACCATCAGTGGCGCATGGATTTCCCCCTTATCCTGAGCCAACAGTCCATCAACAACAGCAATATATGTTTTGTTAACTTCCCTGTTGGCAAATAAACGGTTCATGGCACGCACTGCACCCTTATGACGAGCAAAGACAATAATACCTGATGTGGACATATCCAAGCGGTGTACAATTTCAATATGACCATACGCCGTGGCACAACGGGATACCATGCAGTCTTTTTTTTCTGGGCTGTTTCCAGGCACAGAAAGTAAGCCCGTAGGTTTATTGACAATAAGCAAGTGTTCATCTTCAAACAGAACATTCAAGGCGGTATGTGGCGGTGGCATATAAACAGTATATCGGTTATCCATGGTTGAGCGATGATGATAAGTGTGCCAGTTTCGTCAACAGGAAGCGCTTATCATAAGAAAAAGAGGTGGACATGAATCACATCAAACAAAGCCTTTTGCCCTTGTTCCAAACACTCTGGGCGCATAGAAACAATCCTCCCCAACAGATTCAGGATATGGAACTTGATATAGCAACAGCGTTGTTTCACACACAAGGTAAAGAAAAGTTGGGCGTTGTATACCAGCTTTTATCCCATAAGAACCTGCACCGTTATATCATGGTGGTGCTTTGTCCTGATCAAGCTTTTTATCCAGATGCTATTCGCAGCTATCTACAAAAGCGAAGTATTGTGCCCACACAAGTACATTCAGTTTTATTTTCAAGGGATGAACAACAAGCAGCACAGCCGCCTCAGGTGAGCCGTGAAAATGAACTTTTCATTTTATTTCACTTTTCAGCGGTGACAACAGATCATATTCAGCGTATTGAAAAGGATATTCAGCACATTCTTCAAGGTGTGTATGCGTCTGTTTCCGCTTACCCTGATATGTTGGGAACACTAACAAATATCGCAACCTGTTTGGCAAAAGACAAGCCAGACTCCGCAGAGTTATTACGCTGGATGCTGGATGACCATTACTTACTGTTTGGTTTGCTCTACCCTGATAAGCCAAGCTTAAATAAAGGTATTTGCCGTGACCAGGCCTTGTTGTCCTATTTGGTTCCATCTTCACTTGAAGACTTGAAGGCTATTCCAAGCCCTAAGCAGCCAGATATGCAGTGGTTACACCTGACATCAACATTTGCGCACATCTATAGCCATACCAATGTGCGAGCATTGCAAATCAGTTGGATAGAAAATCAAAGCTTTAATATGGTTATTCTTGTGGGGCACTTTTCTCGTGGCGCGCGTTATACCAACGCTTCACTCTTGCCACAGTTAAATCAAGTATGGCAAGAAATAAGTTTAGACCTATCCTTACAGCAGTCTTCTTTTTACAGGCGTGAAATTCGTATGCTGTTTGACCGCGCACCCAAATCTTTGTTGCATTCAATTCCACCCAAGCAATGGCTTGCTCCTTTTAAGGCAATTGTAGATATGCACAGCCCTACGCAAGTTGTTGTTGAGCGTTTGCAGCCCAAACAAGGAAACTTTGACTACCTGCTTATTGCCGTGAGTAGCCATCGGTTTGGTGATAATGTTTGGCAACATATGCAGCATCAACTTGGCGCACTAGGTATCCACATTTGGGGGTATGAGGGTTATGATGTTGGGGCAACCCATCTCATATTTGTTGCCGCAAGCGCAGAGGCATGGCCACACCATCAACGCATCCATCAAGCGATACGAAGCTGTATTATTTTTTGGAAAGACAAAGCAAGACAAGCATTATTGGCGTACAATCTATCCAGCAAGCTTTTACCTCAGGCTTTATTAGAGCTTAGTCAGGTATCTCAATTGTATCAAAATCAATTTGAGCCTGAGCAATTTGTTTCGGACATCATCTTGCGAGATCAAGTTAATCAAACAGGGCAAAGCAAAGTACGCTTAAAGCTGTTGTTTGACAGTGGTCAGCCGATGCTAGAAATACAAATCTTGACCAAACAAGTCATGCCTTTGGCGAGCATGACGGAAAAGCTTAATGCTTTTGCCCTGGTGACTATGGAGCAAGCACTTGTGCCATTAGCGTATGAGGATACATCAATACATATTTATCGTTTTCGTTGTGAAGCACCAAGCCAACTGCATCAAGAAGGCTTGCACCGCTTGGCAGAAGGTGTGGAAGATGTATTTAATCAGGTTGCTGACCATGATCCGTTGAATGCGCTGATTATTTTAGGTGGTTTGCATATACAAGATGTTTTGATATTGATTGCTTTACGAAACCATTTGGCACAGCTCATGCCCAATGTTTCTGTTGGCGCGTTATCTTCAGTGATGATCAAGCAGAAGAAAGCTACACTTGCGATATTCCGCTTGTTTGAAGGTAAACATCGCCCTACTATGCCAAGCACACAGGTCGCTCAAGCCAGCTCGCATTTTCAGAAAGCTATGCTGGATGTGCAAAACCTTAAAGAAGACACATGGTTAAGAGCGTTGTTTTCCATGGTTCAGGCAAGTGTGCGTACCAATGCGTGGGTAAGAGAGCGGGGGCAGGCTATTGCCATCAAGGTGGATACCTCTGCTATTGATTTTGCGCCGTATCCGCGACCTTATCGTGAAATCTTTGTGCATGGGGTGAATGTGGAAGGTGTACATCTTCGTGCAGGGAAAATAGCACGAGGTGGTTTGCGTTATTCAGACCGACCCACTGATTTTAGAACTGAAGTGTTGGAACTGATGGCGACCCAAGTGGTTAAAAATGGACAGATTGTGCCCACTGGAGCCAAGGGTGGCTTTGTCATTCGCGATACAAGTGATGTACTTGGGCAATATCGTCAGTTTATTCATGCTTTATTATCCATCACAGACAACCGAATCAAGGGTAAGCTTGTGCCGCCGCAAGGTGTGCGTATTGCTAAGCAAGATGAGGATGATGCGTATTTGGTGGTTGCCGCAGATAAAGGCACGGCAAGATACTCTGATGATGCCAATGCTGAAGCTTTGGCAGCTAATTTTTGGTTAGGTGATGCCTTTGCCAGTGGCGGTAGTTATGGCTACGATCATAAAGCCTTTGGTATTACCGCCAAGGGAGCATGGGTGTGTACAGCACATTTGTTTTCACACTTGGGTGTGGACTTGTACCAAGATGAAGTGACAGTGGTTGCTATTGGCGGTATGAGTGGTGATGTGTTTGGCAATGGGATGCTGCTCAATCCCAACTTGAAACTGGTTGCCGCGTTTAACCACAAGCATATTTTCTTGGATCCCAACCCGGATGTTAAAGTGGCATTTGCCGAACGCCAGCGCCTGTTTCAAGCTGTGAAAAGCTGGGAATCCTATGATGTTACAATGATAAGTGAGGGTGGTGGTATTTTTGACAGAGGCGCGAAGCGGATTCAGCTTTCCAAGGCTGTGCGCCATGTGTTGGGCATTGAACAAGATCATTTATCAGGTGAGGCTCTGATTCGGGCTATTTTGCAAGCACCTGTGGATTTATTGTACAATGGCGGTATTGGCACATATGTAAAAGCCAGCCATGAAAGTGATGCGGATGCGCAAGACCCTGCCAATAATCCTGTTCGTGTAAATGCGGATAGTTTACGCTGTAAAGTGGTAAGTGAGGGTGGTAATCTTGGGTTTACTCAAGCTGCGCGTATAGAATATGCAGGGCGGGGCGGTATGATCAATACCGATGCGATTGATAATGCAGCAGGCGTGAATATGTCTGACCATGAGGTAAACCTGAAGATTCTCCTGGCTGATATTGCTTTTGAGAAACGCAATGCGTGGCTGCTTCAAGTTGCAGATGATGTGGCAAAGCAATGTTTGCAGGATAATAAAGAGCAAGCGATTGCTTTATCTTTAGCACAGCACATTGCCCAACAGCATGTATCACGGTTGCAACATTTGCAACAAACCTTGCTGGAAGAGGGGTATATTCAGTCTATACAAAAAGATACACAGACATTGGCTTTGCGCCCAGTCTTGGCTGAATGGCTGGGGCATGAGAAAAACAGGGTGCACCACGCTTTAGATGCCACGCACTTTCATGAATACAGTTTGTTTGCAGATATATTTTTGGAGCAATACTTTCCTGATAAGTTGCGTAAACCTTTCATCACACAAATACGCGCTCACGCGTTGGCATCGGATATCGCGCATACCCGTATGACCAGCTATATCATAAATCATATGGGATTAACCAGTGTACACTATTTGCAAAACCTAACTTCAGCAAAGATAGACAAAGTTGTGCAGGCACTTTTGGTTGCAGATGTGTTGCTGGATGCTGGTCGTGCTTATAAGGCGGTATTGAAGCAAAGGAATAGCGATATGGGGCAATGGTACGCGAGGCAGCAAGATATATTGTATTGTGCAGAGGGCTTGCTGGTTGTACCAGGGTTGATGGATGTAGATAAAGCGTGGCTTCAAGCGACACGAAAACATTTACACGCCTATGCCAAGCAACAACAGCAGGATATATGGGAAGTTGTGCCACTAATTACAGCGATTGCTTTAGCCACACAAACAGAGAAACCGTTGAAAGCTTGTTTGAGGGCAACACAGCAATGTTTGGAAGTTATACCGTTTGTACAGCTTGAAGCTGCGTTGCATACACCGCTTTGGTCGGGCGAAGAAGCACATGCACTGCGCAAAGAGTGGTTAGGACGAATCATGCAGATAAAAATTCATGCCGCCAAACAACTGCTTCTGGCTAATGCCAAGCAAAAGGCAGCTATACTCCAGCAATGGCAACACCACCCATTGCAGCAAACACTCACTGTGTTGTCAGGCCCCCAAAAGGATTCAGCGGGCGTGGAAGAACAGCGATTGGCTTATATTTTGGCGTTAACACATTTGCAAAGTATAGTGGAATGTGCCTGCCACCTCCATTGATGTATGATAGGGGTGTTCCTGACAGCGTTTTTTTACCTTTAAAGTTGGCATATTGTACTATAATTATAACAACTGTGGTTGCGGACACAAAAAAAATTCAAGTTTGAATCTAAATCCTGCAAGTGACATTTTCAGCGCTCACTTTTATGAAAGACCTTATTAAAAGGTGGTGTACTATTAGTAGAGATGACTCATATTCTTCGGTTTTTGCAGTGTGATGAAGTTTTTATGTTAGAACAGGCACACAACCAGAGCCTTTTCCGAATTTTAGAGCGTGCTGAACCATGACTGCCATAGTCAACAGTCGTTTCGATTTAATCATGGTGTTAGAGGCTTGAAGTCAGGCTATGCCAACCCTTAACCAGCTTTGCCAAGGCTTGGGGTGCAACAACTCAGTGGGTATTTTCAATGTCATCTGCCTACTACCATCTAAAAAGGGGTCAGAGCCCTTTACCCGCTGATAAAAGCTATAAAAGTTCTTCACATTCCAACCGTCATATTGGCTGCGTTAAACGCTTATCCAACAACCCTGCCTCACCTTCTTCACGGTAGCGGGCAATATATCGCCGAAAGTTGCGACCACCCATGCCTAAGAGCTGCCCTGCTTCTTCTTGGCTTAACCGACCGCTTTGCCAGTCATCATATACTTCTCAAAACCTCATCTTTCTTATCGCCTGTAACACTTCGGTTTGTCGCATCGTTGG
>JALSGX010000095.1 GCA_026982535.1 Ghiorsea sp.
GTCCGCCAGAGAAAAGCCAAGGTTGTGGGGCGTGATGATCCACCAAAAAAGGATTGGGCAAAAAAGGCTGGCACTGTGAAGTCTTTGAAGAGAACCTAGTTTATGAAATTTAATGCTTCCTGTATGGTGCTATATGTGTATACACTTATAATAATATAACAATATACAGGCGAAACATGAAGATACTTTCAATTATCACGCAAAAAGGCGGGGCAGGTAAAACCACCATTGCAACAGCACTGGCGGTTGCGGCGGAAAAAGATGGGTTGAACACGGCCATTCTTGATTTAGACGATCAGGCGACTTCCTGCTTTTGGGGCGATATTCGCCAAGGTCTAAATCACGCCCCTGCCCTTGCGGTCAAAGATGTAAAAGCTATTCGGCTTCCTCATGTGCTTGAGGCATTAAAAAGTGCTGGTTGTGATCTTGTGATCTTGTGATCTTGGATTGCCCTGCCATCCATCGTGATATTGCCATGGATGCGGCCACGCCGTCAGATTTTGTTTTAATCCCTACCCGCGCGGATGTTTTCGATATTCGCTCGATGCGCCAGACCGTCGATTTAATGAAGTCGATTGATAAGCCTTGCGCCGTTGTTCTGAATTTCTGTCCACCTGTTGGCAAAGAGCTGGAAGACGCACGGGAAGGCATCAAGGGCATTGGTGTATCGCTTTGCCCTGCGGAGCTACATAACCGCAAAGCATATTCCCGTGCACAGCAAAGCGGGCAGACCGCACAGGAAACAGAACCAAAATCACTTGCCGCGCAAGAGATTATAGCCCTATACACCTATACACTCAACCAAATGAAGGAAGGTAGCGATCATGGCTAATTCATTGCAAGCTGCGCTTGATGGTAGTGCCGTTGAAGCCACTCCAAAGCCAGTAAGAACAAAACTCGTCGCCAAAACAAAGGGCAAAAAACCTTCACGTGAAGGCACTGTTCTAGTGGGCGCGCATTTCTCACCTGACGTTCAAAAGCAGTTGCGGATGCTTGCCGCCGAAGAAGGCACAACAAACCGCGCTTTGATTGCCGAAGCTTTGAACCTGCTTTTCATGAAGAAGGGTAAAGACGCAATTCTATAGGTATATAGGTGTATATCCCTATATACCTATAGAAGTTATGTCGTCGGCATCACCAAGTTTTCCTGTTTGCAGAATGACAATAGTTTCTTGCACATCTGCCATACGAGCTTTACGGCCGATTTTAGATTTTTCCAGCTCTTCTTGCGCTTTACGTCTTCCGGCAACATCTTTGGGATACCAATGCAGGGTGATATTCGTGACGCGCTGCCCCGTCTTTTTGTAGGCGATTGTTATTGTGAAAGGTGCCCAAAGATTGATTTCCTTGATAGCAGGCACAATGGCGCGTTGCTTTAGGTTGCCAAATGCCTTGAGCTGGCCTTCATGCACATCAAGTATTTCGCGAAGACGCTCCACACTATATTCTTCATGAAAAACATTTCGCAGATTCACGCGGCGCGAAACATGCTCATAGAGAGCAAGGGCATATTTACTGTTGAAAGCGGCCATCACGGCGATTTCGAGTTTTCCAAAGCTTACTGAATCTCTAACGGCCGCAATCAGGCGCTTGTCAAAGCTGTAGGTTAGCTCACCACGCATGCGGGTAGGATCGCCCATGTTGTTCCCGCCAAGGAGCTGAAAACGCGTTATAGAGCCATTTGGCATCTTACAACGTGCAATGGTGCGCATGAGCTTTTCTATGGTATCCTCAACGCGCTCATTGCCGTTGTGGTTGGAGCGAAGGACAGAAAGATAAATTCGGTAGTCCTTTTCATCATCGCGCATGTCTGGCCCGAAGGCGTTCGCTATGAGAGCATTCCAGCACCGCCTGTCATTGAGTGTCAGCCCCTCCGCAAAGGCCACATCAATGGTTTCACTTGGCTTAATCATCTCGCCATGGTTCGGCTTGATATCAAGCGTCCCATAGTCCCGCTTGTTTGTGCTTACGCCCATTTTATTTTGCTCGATCTTCCGTAGATATAACAGATTGGGTGGTTTGGTCGGATAAACTATAACAGTAACGCAAGGGTATGTTATAGTTGGACGGGTGGCAACTAAATCTGGTAGATTTACCAACAGGAAAGAGCAGGCAGACCCCAATTTGTTATATCTACCCATAACAAACCACCCAATTTGTTATGGGTAGCGCGAAACAGTCACCCAATTTGTTATATCTTCCCAATTTGTTATGTTTAGGCTCCCCAATATGTTGACCGAATCAACCGAAAAGTTATCGCGAATCAACCAATATGTAGTCGCGAATCAACCAATATGTGTTCGGTTAAGCACCAATATGTTATACCTAGGACCGTAACTTATTGTTTTGCATGTATGATTTACCTTTGGAAGAGAAGCAGAATCAGAAGTTAGAAAAAGAAGGCTAGGTTCACCTCAACCCCATGGCACAAACTCTTTCGCCAGTTTTGTTCACGATCATCTCGTTTCCTCCGGCTTGTCGGCATACTTGCTCCCCAAACATGCCTTGCACGCTATCCTGGAAGGTGCGGGCATTGTGGTAATCTACAATTACAACGCCACCCACAGCACCTAGCACCACCCCCACAAGGGCAAAGAAGAGGGCGACCCGCCTAAGTTTACGGTAATGGTCCTCTCGAAACTGACTTGCCTCACGCTGCACCTGTTGTTTTGCATATGAAAGGCTACCCGTAGCCTGGGTTACTTTTGCGTTTATGGAATTCGACATATTGCGAAACGCCATATGTAAACGCTCAGTCGCTTCGATATTGGCTTTTAGGGCCTGCTCCATACGCTTGGTATC
>JALSGX010000096.1 GCA_026982535.1 Ghiorsea sp.
TGATGATATTCCAGAAGATGAGTTCATTTCTGCCAAAGATAAACATGTAGTGGTGATTGGTGGCGGTGATACAGGCTCAGACTGCATTGGCACATCCAATCGCCATGGTGCTAAGTCTATCGTACAGCTTGAAATCATGCCTGCCCCTCCCGAAGAGCCCAATAAACTCATCACTTGGCCAGATTGGCCACTCAAAATGCGTACATCCACTTCACAAGAAGAAGGTTGTGAGCGCGACTTCGCTGTTACCACCAAGCGTTTTCTTGGCGAAAATGGCAAAGTCACAGGTATTGTATGCGCTCGTGTGGATTGGTCACAAGATGAGAACGGACAGTGGAAAATGACGGAAATTGAAGGCTCTGAGTTCACCCTCAAAGCTGATGTTGTTTTCCTTGCTATGGGATTCTTACACCCTGTGCATGAAGGTATGCTAGAAGAGCTTGCTGTCGCAAAAGATAGTCGCGGCAATGTTGCTGCTAGCACGGATGACTACCAAACAAGCTTAGACAAAGTATTTTCCGCTGGTGATATGCGCCGTGGTCAATCGCTAGTCGTTTGGGCTATCCGAGAAGGTCGGCAGTGTGCCGCATCAGTAGATGAATACCTGATGGGCAAAACAGGCTTGCCCCGATAAGCAAACCCTAGGTTAAAGCAAAAAGACCGCCATCATGCGGTCTTTTTGATATACTATCTATCCAGACTGATTCAGATCTTTTCTAAAATCGGGATGCCCATTTATCCACGCATGTCGCAATGTCATGGTAAACACGCCTGAATGTTTCTTCCGACCTTCCCATCGGGTCATCAATGGCATGCCCACCACAAGGTTGCGACAACATCATCACTTTACCGACATGTTCGGGGCGTTTTTGCATCAAGTGTGCCCGCTGCTCTGGCTCCATCACAAGCACCAGTGCTGCCCTGTCTATATCTGGTGCAAGCAAAGTATTCGAAACATGTGTACGCATATCCACACCAAACTCCAAACCAACTTTTAGCCCCAACTCAGGGACTTTCTGCCCCTGCATCATCAAAAGCCCACGACTAAACACCTCACCTTCAATGCCTTTCTCTTCCAAAACCTTGCGCATGTAAAACTCAGCAAAAGGGCTACGACAAATATTACCCGCACAAACCATCATCATTGGACTTGGTACAAACATGATTTAGCCTTCCTTCCACAATACAGCACCACCGCTCTCTTTCGCAATCCGTTGCATCAATGCTTGGTGCCGCCCCAAATCTTCTTGCCGAATCTGAACCGCAGGGCGCCGCAACAAAGCTGCTGTTTCTCGCTTTTCATTTTGACTACGCACAGCAGAAGGAAGGCGCACAAACTCAGATGCTGGTTTTATACCCAAATCCATGCCCAATGAAAATTGTTTGCCTCCTGTCATCGCTAAATACACCTGCCCCAATAGCTCCGAATCTAAAAGCGCGCCATGAAGGTTCCTGTGCCCACGATCCACACCAAATCGATCACACAAAGCATCCAAGTTGTTTCGCTGTCGGGGAAACTGCTTCTTTGCCATTTCAAGCGTATCAATCACTGGCATATCATGAATATTAGGCAAGCCACAAGCCTCCAACTCCGCCATGATAAAGCCTAAGTCAAATGGTGCATTATGGATCACCAGTGTACTATCTTGAATAAAATCCAGAAATGCTTGTGCTATCTCAGAAAACTCAGGCTCATCTTTGACTCGCGCATCATCAATACCATGAATGCGCACCACCTCCGCAGGTATTTTGCGACCAGGATTGATAAGCCTATGAAATGTTGTACGCCTGCTCATATCACGGTTTTCAATCGCAACAGCTCCAATCTCTACCATTTTATCACCAGTAGCAGGTGATAAACCCGTTGTTTCTGTATCCAACATCACTAATCGCATCTATCGCTTTTCCTCAACTTGTGGTTTGGCTTCAAACCATCGACTTGGTGTAAACAAATCTTCAAGGTAGCCACCCTTGGGCAAACCTACATCTTCAGGATCTACTTCATCCACCAGCGCATCTGAAGCAGGTCCATGAATATGATAAACTTTACGGAGCAAGCTTTTATCTTCACCTGTAAGAATTGAACCTAGCAATGGAATGCGGCTAATCAGAGATTCAATATTTTGCCATGGCCTTGCCACCAAAACAATATCCAACGCCCCCGATGCCAAATCAACCTCACCCGTTCCCCCAGCATCCAACGCTGATGATAAAAAAGCAAGCTGATCAATATACAGCTTATTGGCTTCAAAAACACCTTCAACTTGAAGTTTGTCATAAAACAAACCTTCACCCACCACATCGCCCCGATCGAAAATAAGGTATTTCGGTAAATCCACAAGGCTAATCGCAGCCAACAAATGCGTAAGCGTGCCACCTTCAAGAATACGCCCATCATCAACACGCAATTTAAACCCCCCTTTCATATTACGCCACCAAGGCTCGCCATCCTTGAACTCACCATGTCCAATCAATACTGCATTCATCTTGCCCTCGCGAAACAATTGATCCAACTCTGCTTGCTTCATCAATGTGCCAAACTCACCATTCATCAAGGCAAGCCCTTGCCAGCGCAAAACCCCATCCTTTTGCACATACACTGTACCAGAGGCTTGCAGGCGTTGACCTGAGCCATAAGCTTCCAGTAAGTGAAGCTCATATTTGCCTTGCTCATACAAGGTAAATGTTGCCGCAATCCGCTCCAGTTCCGTGCCTCCTGAAACAAGCTTGCGCGCGCTAACCTCACCCTTACTTTCTCGATCTGAAGAAAAGCTTAAATACACCTGCTCCGCAGAACTGACCTCCCACACCACTTCGTCAAACCTTGCTTGTACTGTCCAGGGTCGTGAAAAAGCTTCGCTGCCACCTGCATCAGCCAAATACTTGGTTAACACAGGCTTATCCATAAAAGCCGCATCAATGGTTAAATGCCAAGGCAGGCTTTCATTCAATGGCATAATCAAGCCAAATGCTCCATTAAATGCAGGCGTAACAACATCCTTGAACACAAAGTTAAGTGTTGTTGCATCAATATGGATACTAGCATCAAAGGAAAAATCATGGTGGTGAACAGAAAACTCTTCAATGTGAACAGGAAGTATCGCTTGTGTTGATTTCCCGGAAAAAGGAATGACCAAATCTTCAGACGCGCTTTCCTTATCATAACCTGCAAAGTTATCCCAGTCATTCGCTGTTAAATCCAAGTAGCCGGACCAAGCTTGTTGCTTGTATTGCACATGCAACTTGGTTATTCCTTGTGGATTGGTTACGGGTAAAACAAACGCATCTGCAAGATCGGCAAGCGGTGCGTAAGCATCAAGTTGTGCGCTGCTTAACTTCCAATCCTGTTGCTTATCTAAAAAGGCTGTAAGCTTACCTTGAAACCATGGTAATGTGACCTGCAAATCTTTTAGACTCAGACCCTTATGATAATCCCAAACCGCAACACCTTGGCTCACTTGAATAGGTATATCATAAGGCCTTAGTTGCCAAGCATGGTTTACTGTTGGCTGTAGGTACACCAAAACTTCTTGTGGCTCAGACTCATCAATATCCCACTTTAAGTATACTTTTGCCATTGCAGTAGCCTCACCCCAAGCCAGCATTTGCCCAGAATCAGGTTCCAACCAGCGATGCAAACGCCCAACATCACCTGTACCTTGCGCATTCACAGTCATGAATAAGTCAGACCAATCAATTTCATAAGTACCCGAGACAACAGCCAGATCATCATTCAGTATGGCATGGTCAACCTCAGCCTTAAGCCCACGCTCATGAATCATGACCTTACCTGTAACTTGATAAAGATAATCGCCCCCCAACCCCAGTGCAATATCAACATGCTGTACTTGTGCCACAACATGATACTTCATATCCACAAGGTTTTGCCGCGTTGGTGCTGCTTGCAGTGGATGATACCAATCCAGATCAATGCTAGCTCTAGCATGGCTAACCTGCCCATATTGCATACTGGAAAGCCAGTCGTGAAACAAACCATCATCAATGGCCCACAACCAAGACCACAACATTTTTGCCGAAGTAGAGCCATTGGTTGCTTCAATATGCAGTACACCATTCGACCATTGCGCAGACAGATCGGCAAAATTACGCCCATGGCGCCACTTCACCTCTTCTGCTTCAAAAAAATGAAGTGATACTTCAGCACCTATATTCAAACCTAGCGTGCCTTTTGCAGCCAAGGTATAAAAAGGAATACGGATATGTACCTGATCAAAGGAGAGTATCCCGTGTGTGGCAGCAGCTTCCAACTGCCATGCCCATGTGGTATCTTGTTTGTGCCTTACTGTTATGTTCAATGTATCCAAACCTTGCACATAAGTTTGCCATGATGGCGGAAGCACTGAAGCACCCTGAATACTGAACTGGGCAGCATCAATCCAGCCATCGGGTGAGCGCAAAAGGGTTGCCTGCAATCCATCTGCCTGAATATCCACATAAGATGCAAATGCTGAAACATAAGCGTACACATGGCTTAGCGTTTGCTGCTCTTGCGCCAACATCCATGTAATCGCAACATCTTGAAGCTCAAACTTGATATTCGGCAACAATGCTTTCTGCTTGGTGCTTGAGTCTAGGCTAAACCCAATCTTTCCACCTTGCATAAGCACCTGCGGCGCAAAATCCATACGAAAAGCTTGAAAAATAGGGTAAGCTACCGCAACTTTAGTATCATCCATATACCACTGCTCAGCACTGATATGAACTGCGCCAAAGTCCACTGCTGGTCCAGTATCCCAGTGCATTGCTATATATTGAATATCAACACTATCCACACCCAGGATCTTAGCCATTTCCTGCTCAACATGTGCTTCAACAAAACCTATATCAGGGGAATAAGTAAATATGGATAAAATGAAAAGAAACAGAAGCACACCCAGCATCAGTAAGATGCGGCAACCGCGTATCAAACAAACTTTAATCATACCAATATCTGAGCTAAACTAGCCGCAAATCAGCTACCCCTTGGCTTTAAGCTTCTCAACCTTCCTCTGCAACACCGCCATCAATCCATCAACACCTTGTTTTTTAACAATCGACTTAAAATCTTTACGAAAAGTTGTCACAAGGCTTACACCTTCTATTTTAATATCATAAACCTGCCAACCTGTATCAGTTTGATGCAAGCGATACTCCATAGGGATGGATTTACTGCTATCCACAACCGCGCCTTTTACACGCGCCTTGCCTTTCTTAAACTCCGCATCACCAAGCACCACCTTTTGACCTTTATAGCCTGCCAGTTGATTGCCATAGGAATACTCAAGCATTTGACGAAAAAGTTCTGTAAACACTTGCCTCTTTTCTTCGGTCATGGTTTTCCACGGCTTACCGACACTTCGACGAGACATTTCGCGGTAGTCAAACTTGCCTTGCACAACTTTGCGAATATTTTCACGATCAACATCATTGACTGTTGTTTTATCTTCTCTGGCTTCAAGTACTGCGATAATGGCTTCAATGGTTGATGCAACCACTTGTTTAGGTGTTGCTTCATTAGCAAAGGCTTGTGTATGCCATAAACCGGATAACAGTGCCAATGTAAGTATATGCTTCAATATTGTTTTCATTCTGCATCCCCACTAAAAATATATTTACCTATCATGTCTTCGAGGTTAATCGGAGACTCGGTATCCTCAAACTCGTCACCTGCCTCTAAATATTCTTCTTCAGCCCCTTGATTGACCCGAACATATTTTTCACCAATCAGCCCTTTCGTCCGAATAGATAATGATGCGTCACTCGTAATCTTAACATCTGGATTAATATTCAAGAGCATCAAGGCTTCTTCATTATCTTGCAAAGTAACCGAGACCACTTTACCAATAACAACCCCAGCCAAAAGCACATCGCTGCCTTTGCGCACGCCACCAGCATCATCAAAGACTGCTGTCAATTCATAACCTTTGGCTCCTATTCCCCCAACACCACCAAGTTTTACCGCCAACCCAGCAATACTAAGCATGCCCACAAGAACAAATATACCTACAATCACTTCTATTTTCTTATAATTCCGCATTTATCCCAAACTCCTACAAATAAAAGGATGTAATAATATAATCCAAGATTAGAACCATAACTGAACACAACATCACTGCCTGTGTGGTTGCTTTAGCAACACCTTCAGTGGTTGCTGTTGCCCGCTGCCCCATATATGTGCAAATAATTCCAATCAACAAACCAAAATAGATAGATTTGGTGACCCCAGCCTGAACATCAATCATGTTCACTTTATCTATGGTTTCGCCAATATAAACACCCGCATTGACACCCAACATTTCAACCCCAATCAAATAGCCTGCAAACAAACCGACCACATCAAAAATAGCAACCAGAAGGGGCAAGGAAATGGCGCAAGCAATAATCCGTGTCAACATCACCCGTGCCTGTGGGTTGACTGCCATCATCTCCAAAGCATCCATTTGCTCAGTCACGCGCATAATACCTATCTCAGCCGTGATACTTGAACCAGCACGCCCCACAAACATCAATGCCGCCAGCACTGGACCCAACTCACGGATTAAAGACAATGCCACCCAAGGTCCCAACAAGGCCTCTGTCCCTACCTTAACCAGCATATGATAGCCTTGAAGCGCAAGCACCATGCCTGTAAATGCACCTGTAATCACAATAATAATTAGTGAGCCCACACCTACAGCATATAGCTGCATGACAAAATGCTTGCCTTGCCAAGGCTTGGCAAACAGCAAACGCAAGGTTGCCAATGCAAACAATGTTGCATCACCCAGCTTAGCAACAGCTTGAATGGTTACGCGACCCAAATGTCCTACAAATGCTATCATTCCTCCAACCTCACACAACCAGGCTTATGGGTCAAATCATCGACATAAGCCGTCGTGCTTCTGGAAAATGGAATGGGTCCATTTGGACGACCTTCAATAAATTGCTGCACCCTTGGATCATCACTGTTTCTAATCATATCCGGCTTACCTTCAGCAATCACTTTGCCCTGCCATAACAAAACAACATGGTTTGCAATATCCAAACCAGCTTGCACATCATGGGTCACCACCACCGAAGTCATGCGTGTTTTCATGGTTGTTTCATGAATTAGCGAACTGATAACACCAGCCGATATCGGATCCAGACCTGAAGTTGGCTCATCAAAAAAGACAACTTGTGGATCCATGGCTAAAGCTCTGGCAAAGGCAACGCGCTTGGACATCCCCCCCGACAACTGCGACGGCATCATATCTTCAAAGCCTCTAAGCCCTACTTGCTCCAACTTCATCGTAACAATGGTACGAATAATCTCTTCATCCAATCCTGAATGCTCAACCAATGGAAAAGCAACATTTTCATAAACCGTCAGCGAGTTTAGCAGTGCTGAATATTGAAACAGCATACCCACTTTAAGCCTCAACTCGTACAAACGCTTACGGCTAACTTTTCCCAAATCTTGGCCCGCAAATATAATGGATCCCGATGTTGGCGTCTCCAAGCCTGCCAGCAAACGCAACAAAGTCGTTTTCCCCGAACCCGAACCACCCAAAATCACAGTGACTTCACCGCTACTTATTTTGAGGTCTGTGCGATTTAAGGCTACAACATCATCATATTGCTTACATAATGCTTTGGTTTCAATCATGACTGCTGATTTTGACATGCGCAGAATATAGTCGTTTATCCATACAAGGCGCAACTTAAATTTATATTTGTTGTTTGCTTTCTTAAACACCTTGTTTATATTGCGCTAGCCTTGAAACAAGCGTGGTTAGCTCAGTTGGATAGAGCGTCGGCCTCCGAAGCCGAAGGTCACAGGTTCGACTCCTGTACCGCGCACCATTTTTTCGCCGCTTTTATTCAATCGCATATGGCACGGGAAGATTCAGCCCTGTTGCGTTTTGCATCAACAATGACTTAACCACGCCCGCATTACCCAACGCTTTCATACCCAAGCCTCGCAGCTTTATCCATGCAGGCCATCGTACTTGAAATGTGCGGTGCAAAGCTTCCATGCTTGCCATGGTCATCAGCACATCAGGCATGCGTTGCCGCATATATCGAGTAAGCACGCCCATATCACCCCAATCTTCATCAAACTTTCGCGCATCAACGATTTCTTGCGCCAACACCATAGCATCTCGTAAGCCAAGGTTGACCCCCAACCCTGCCAATGGGTGAATGCTATGTGCTGCATCGCCAATCAATGCTAATCGTGGTCGCACCATATGTCGTGCCAGTTGCGCTTGAAGTGGAAACGCCGCGCGTTTGCCAGCCTCAACGATACCGCCAAATATGCCGCCCACTTCCAAGTTCAACACATCTAAAAACGCTTCATCCGATAAGCCTAGCAACTCATCCGCCCTGTCGTTGGAGGCACTCCATACAATCGAACACATATCGTCTTTCATCGGCAATAAGGCGAGCGGCCCTGTATGCAAAAAGCGTTGGCACGCTGTGTTTTGATGTGAAAACCGAGGTTTCACGGTGGCAACAATACCTTTTTGCTCATAATCACGGCTAAACACATCAATATCAGCCTGCGTTCGTAGCCAAGACCTAGCCCCATCTGCACCTACAATCAGCGGTGCATTCAACATGCGCCCACTTTCAAGCGATACTTGCACACCTTGCTTTTTCCATACCACTGATACCACCGACTCAGGACACAACACTTCAACATCATGGCTTTCATCTATGGTATGTTGCAGTGCATCAATCAAATGCTGATTTTCTAAGAGTATGCCTAATTTATCCTGCCCAATTTCTTCAGCATCAAAGCGAATACCGCCCTGCTCTTGCCCATCCCAAATGCGCATGGATGACATCACACCCACTTTATCTTCTAAATACTGCCAAACACCAATACTTTTCAGGATATTCACATTACCTTGCACAATCGCCGACACCCGACAATCCAAGCCCATGGATAACACAGGCTGATAGGCTAGCCGTTCAATCACGACAATGTGTAAACCTGAGTTGCGCAGTGCTGCTGCAAGCATCAAGCCCACCATACCGCCACCCACAATCACCAAGTCCACATATTCAGTTTGAAATACCCCTGCTTTCTTCATAACGATAGCCCTTTGATTTGCCCCAACCCTGCGGCTTGCTCCAACAGCAAGTGTTTAAGCGCAGGCACCTTCTCTACAGCATAAAGCCCCATGCCACGCAACCATCGTTTGGGTGATAATGATGATACTGGCGCAGCAAAAGCTTCCAACACCGATTCTGTAAACCCTGCCACAGCCAAAGTGTCCAACCTGCGCCGCTCGGCATAGGTTTGCCCAATCAAGGGGTTCGATACATGACCTTTTGCCCAAGCTTGCGCCAACACATCAGCAAGCACGGCAACATCCCTTAAACCCAGGTTCATACCCTGCCCTGCAATGGGATGAATGGTGTGTGCAGCATTACCCAGCAAAACCACTTTATCTTTGGCAAACTGCTTGGCGATTCTAAGCTCTAAAGGAAAGCTGGCACGGTTGCCCACAGCCTTAAAACCACCCACCTGCTGCGTAATGGCATCACCTGCTTCAGTTTTTAACATGTTTAAGAAACCTACATCATCAAGCTTGAGTAGCTCCATGGCTGTTTTGGGTGCAACCGACCATACAATGGAAAAACGACCATCCGCCAAGGGCAACAAAGCCAGCGGCCCTTCTTCCCTAAAGCATTCATACGCTGTATCGCCATGCCCGTTGCCTGCGCTTACCGATGCCACAAGCCCCATACGATTATGATCCCAGCCTGATGTGAGAATGCCTGCTTGTTTGCGCACAAAGCTATGCGTTCCATCTGCACCCGCCAGCAATGATGCTTGAATGGTTTGCTCACCTGATTCAGTTTGAAGACAAAGCGATACACCTGCCTCATCTTGGTGAATGGCTAAACATTGCGCAGGGTAAATCATATCCACTTGCTCAGAATACTGCGCTAAAGCTTGGTGAAGCGGTCGCACAACATGGCGAATCTCCAAAACATAGCCCAAGGCATCACTGCCTAACTCTTGATGCGACATATCCACCGCACCGATATTGTTGGGCTCTCGTACGGCAATATGTTGAATCCAACCCGCACCATGGGCTAGCATCGCATCCCAAACTTCAAGACTTTCAAGATAACGCTTAGAACCCTCAGAAAGCGCAATGACTCGCTCAGGATCAGATGATTCAAAAGATGGGACACACGCATCAAGCAACACCATACGATAACCTTGCTTTGCCAAAGCCAGCGCCAAAGTGCTGCCAATCGCGCCTGCTCCCACAATGGCGATGTCATACTGATCTGCCATGATCTCACCTCCAATGAAGCAACAACTGTATGCCTTGCTTATATTTTCGTCCATACTTTTACTAGGGTATTTCCTTTAAGCAACATACTGTTAAGCTTGGGATATGAGCATTGTGGGTATAGGTACAGATATGGTTCAAATCGAGCGAATCAAGAAGTCTGTGAAACGCTTTGATACGCGCTTTATTCGGCGCCTCTTTACCGAGGCAGAATATGAACTGGCACAGCAACGCGGCACCTACCGCCGCCTTGCCATGTTTTTCGCAGCCAAAGAAGCAACGGCCAAAGCATTGGGCACGGGCTTTGTTGGCTTTGGCATGAAAGATATTGAAGTATGCTATTTGAAAAGCGGCAAGCCCACCATCACCCTGCACAACCAAGCGCAAACCTTTGCCAACAAGTTGGACATATCTCATATTCACCTGTCCTTAACTGATGATCATGGTATGGCCATGGCATTTGTTGTGGCAGAAAGCGCAGCCTAACCCCTACTTTTGATTAGTCTTGGGCTTTATGTGGACTTCCTTCCAACTCAATATTAGTGACTGGTTTGTCATTGTGCTGAACTTCGTCAGGATCACGAAAGCCTATCATAAAATCAACTTCCAAATTATCCGCTGTTAGGAACACATAACCTGTCCTCATCAGTAGCACGATAGTTGTCTGCCTTGCAGGTTACCTTTGGAGGCAACCAACGATGCGACACACCGAAGTGTTACAGGCGACAAGAAAGATGAGGTTTTGAGAAGTATATGATGACTGGCAAAGTGGTCGGTTGATCCAAGAAGAAGCCGGGCAGCTCTTGGGTATGGGTGGTCGCAGCTTTCGGCGATACATTGCCCGCTACCGTGAAGAAGGTGAGGCAGGGTTGCTGGATGACATCTTGTGTGAATCATTTGAGCGCACCGTCAACAAAGACAACACCGTAAGCTTTGAGGGACGAAAGCTGCAAATACCCAGTGATAAATATCGGCATCACTATGTCAAAGCCAAGGTCAACATCAAACGGCATATCGATGGCTCACTCACATTGTTTCACAAACCAAGAAAACTGGCTGCATTTCCAGCCATCACAAAGGAGGAAATCAAAGTGGCTGAACAACCCATGGTCATGAAAATGCCATGACTTCAAACCAATTCAAAGCGGGCAACCCTTGTACTCTAAAACAGGACAGGTCTATTTGTTGCTAACATGATGTATCAAGAATATATATTTTTGTAGCAACTTCTTTTAATTTTCACAATCTTGATTGATACTTTTGCAACTGGGGGGTGGTATGATAAAAATTAAGCGTTTCTATAAACCCATTCTAACCGCAGAACAAATGCGTATGGCGGAGCAAGAGACCATAAAAAACAGCACCATAACCAGCCTGAAGCTGATGGAAAAAGCAGGGCAAGCCATTGCGCGCGCAGCATATACGCATCAATTGGACAGCGGTCGTATCATTGTTGTAGTCGGCTTGGGAAGCAATGGTGGAGATGGTCTTGTCGCTGCTCGCTTGCTGCATCAAAAGCAGATCCCCGTTACAGCAATCCCTTTAGCACCTATTGAAAATATGAAAGGAGATATTCAATATCAACTCAAGCTTGCCCAACAAGCCAATGTCAAAATTCGCCCTGCAACATCCGCTCATGATGCTGAGAAATTACAATCTTGGCTCAAGCGCGGGGTGTTAATTATTGATGCTATTTTTGGCACAGGTCTGAACAAACCCATTACAGGATGGTTTGCCCAAGCTATCCACATGATCAATCAGGCTCACTGCCCAAGGCTCGCTGTTGATATTGCCAGTGGCATTCATGCTGATACAGGCGAAGTCATGGGAACTGCTATACACGCGAATATTACG
Organism: Ghiorsea sp.; assembly: GCA_026982535.1. Classification (GTDB taxonomy): domain Bacteria; phylum Pseudomonadota; class Zetaproteobacteria; order Mariprofundales; family Mariprofundaceae; genus Ghiorsea. The sequence continues at coordinate 12,132 of JALSGX010000096.1, forward strand.
CTGCCTATTGCTGCTTATAAATGGGGCCACTGGCTTAAAGATGGCAAGCAACAAGGTAGCCTGATGCTTACACCCGCACCCATAGGCATTCGAAAAACCACCATGATGCAAATGATGGAGCAATATCCATTTATCGTTAAACAAAGTTTATTAAACGACAAAGGTATTATCGGTGAAGCCTTCCCACCTCGCCCTGTAGATGCCTACAAACAATCATGCGGTCATTTATGGATATTTGGCGGCTCAAAAGGCTATACTGGCGCACCAAGCTTGGTTGCCCTAGGTGCGCAAGCTGTTCGCACTGGTGTAATTAGCTTGGCTGTGCCTGATGATGTTTATCCTATAGTTGCTGCACAATCCTTAGAAACCATGGTGCATCCCGAAAGCATTGCCCCTTGGGAAAAACATCATGCTATCGTCGCAGGCCCTGGCTGGAGTGATGAACAAACATCATTACTCCACAAGATTTTGAATACCTCATCACCCGTGGTTCTGGACGCCAACGCACTCAACCTCATTTCTCGTGATGAAGAACTGCAAGCAAAAGTTAAACAACGACAAGGCTTAACCGTGCTTACTCCACACCCGGGTGAAGCAGCTCGGCTACTGAAAAGAACCACGCACAGCATTCAGTATGACAGAATTCAAGCCGCATTGGAACTGATGAATAAGTTTCATGCTTGGGTGGTTCTTAAAGGGGCACGCTGCATCATCATATCACCCAACAACCACTTGTGGATGAACCCTTATGGTTCAGCAAATCTTGCCACAGCTGGCACAGGTGATGTATTGGCTGGCGTCATTGGTGGGTTATTAGCGCAACACATTGAACCGGATATAGCTATCCCTGCAGGCGTCGCACTGCATAGCTTATCTGGTGAACAAAGTGGATGGTTTAAGGCTGGGCAGTTGCCACATCTTATTGCCCAAATGGTTCAAAGTAGTTGCAACAAAAAGAGAGCTTGAACTGCGAAACCTAAAGCCCTAGATTCGTAATTATGTCTAAACATAACCTTGAAAACCTGCCAACGCCACTACCCCAGAAACCTAACGCATTAAAAAGCTACTACGCTGGTGAGCTTTCCCCCCTAGATATGTGGTATCGAGAATTGCGTCAAATTCCTAAACTTGATAGGGAAGAAGAAGCTGAACTCACTCGCAAATGGGTGGAAGAAAAAGATTTGCAAGCAGCCCAGCGTTTATTGATGGGAAACCTTCACGCTGTAGCAGCTATTGCCAGAGAATATCGTCACTTCGGTTTACCTGAAATGGATTTGATTCAAGAAGGTACAATTGGGCTGATGAAAGCGATCCACCGCTTTGACCCTGAGCGCGGGTTTAGATTGATGACCTATGCTTCATGGTGGGTGCGCGCTGCCATTCATGACTATATTTTGAAGTCGTGGAGTATCGTCAAAATAGGCACCAACAAAATGCAGCGACGCGTGTTTGCAGGCTTAAAAAAAGCCAAACACGCTATTGCAGCTATTGAAGGGCGGCTAGATGAAGAAGTTGCCAATGAATATGGCATTTCCGAACAAGAGTTCCAGCATATTGCCCATTCATTTTTGCAGCGTGATATTTCGCTAGACACCGAAGCCGAAGAGGGTAGTGGAAGCATGGTGATGGCTCTACCCTCTCCCGATGAGCCCCCCGAAGAAAAGGTTATTGCTGAGGATTGGAGCAACCACCAAAGTGACTTGCTACATCATGCTATGGCAAACTTATCAGATAGAGACAGGCTGATTATCACACGCCGGCATTTAAGTGAAGAGCCGGATACGCTGAAAGACTTAGCGGAAGAGCTTGGAATTAGCATTGAGCGAGTTCGTCAACTTGAAGCCCGCGCCATGAAGAAGCTCAAAGCCTCCTTAACATAAAATACAGCTCTGAATCAGCACATGATTTAGAAACGCAAACCACCACATACAACACAATAGCATCAACCCACCAAGGCTGCCTTGGTGGGTTTTGATAAGCTTGGTACTTGTTACGCTTCACTACCCTTGAGCAAGCGTTCTATTCTATTTTTAAGGTTATCAAACAAGCCTTGCTGATCCTTGCCTTGATGTATCGCTTTTTCAATAGCATCCATGGCATCATAAAAAGGTTCAAAGCTATCTTTATCACCATAGCCTAGTGTTTGCGCCCATTTCAATTGCGCCCTTGCTTCTTGGAATAGCTCTTGAAGCGCCTTGTTATCTTTATCACTGTGCTCTTTTTTTGCCAAACCTTCTGCAACTGCCAATGCTGTTTGTGCCCTGAGTACAGGTAAAGGAATAATATCGTCAAGCACAACAACTGTAGACAACGAGTGTTGCAAAGCAGCTTTGGCTTCTATGATTTTATCTGCCTGAATAAGCGGAACAATGGCTTTAATAGCATCTGGATAAGTTGCCAAAGGCAGATTCACAGTGCGTACCACAATCTCACTCGCCACACCTTTAATCAAGTGTCTTGCTTGCTGTAGCTGACCATCAGCTAACAGTTTTCTCGCCTCTTTTCGTATCGCTTTGACAGACTTTTCATCACCCGCATAGTCTTGCACAATCATTTGTACATCTACAGGCGCCAATGCTAGGTCTGGATATTGCGCAATCAACAGCTCTAATTTTCCTGTCACCAAGGCAAGTGTATCAAGCGCATCTTTTTTTTGACCTTGTTCCAACTGATGCAAAGCAAGGTTGGTTTTTTCCAATGCCTGAACAGCATCCTCAAGCACCTCCACTTTATCCATTTTTGCTTGCTGCTGGATAATACTGCTAGAAGATTCTTGCTTATTGTTTGCCCATGCAGGTGTTGCAAGCATTGCTGCAACAATTGCTGGAATGATATATGATGTTAATTTCATAATCGTTTCTCCTTTATCAATGTCGTGGTATTCACGCCTTACTTTTGTAAGCATCGACCAAGAAGTTTCAACGATTGAAAGTAAAAAAAGAAAACCCTATATAAAAAGACTTTTTCACTAACTGCCAAAAATACGCTGTGTTCTTAGCAGCTTAAAACCCCAAAGATGGTATCAATGTCTTGATCACACCTTGCATGGATAACTCACCATCTTTTGAAAATGTGACATTGCCCACAGAAGTATCCACACCACCTTTGAAATGATACAACGCTTGTCCATCAGCCAACACGCTACGCGTTGCTCTGCCAAGCATCTCTGCATCAAGTGTCATGGGAAGTGTAATGGTTTGAACTTCTTTGGCAGGTAAGCTTGTATCAGTCTTAACTGCAAATTTGCCCACATCAAAACCATTAAGCTTGATACCGCCATCAAAGCTATCAATAGAAAGGCTAAATGCGTTGGGGTTAAACAAGCCCACATCAAACACCACTATTTTATCTTGCACGGAAAAGGATTTGAGTTGAATGCTTTTCACTTCAGGTGCTTTGACTATGTTTTTTAGCGCACCAAACTGGCAAGCCATCAAACCAAAACAAATGAGTACCATCATAACTATTCTTATGAACAACATATTTATCCCCCCCTGTTTCTTGTGATGTACGCGTGTCATAAGCATGTCTCGCGTATCACCTACTATATGCCTACCAAAGAAAAAGGAGGCGCACCTTGATATTTAACCAATGTGATGACCCTATCGATAAGCTTGCATGGCTCAGTCAGCGCAATCAACATATAGAATATGATGACCTAGAATACATGCTGGGCATTGGAGAGCTTCCATCTGATTACCCAAATCTTGATAGTAACAATAATACAGACAATGATGATTTTTCGTTTATTTGAATATTGACCTCATACCATGTTTGTCACTGCATGAAGCGAGGCTTTAGCCTCGCTTCCTATAGCATCAATACTACAAACCCCAAACCATACGCAAGCCTTTTGCGGTCAATGTGCCTAAAACCTTGTATACAATACAACACATAAGGTGATATTGATATATCAATAGCTTGTGACTTTTGGGGTTTAGTCTAGTTATATGGCTTGATAATCAATACTGATTCTGTCGCCTGCCACAGGGCGGAACAACTCATCTGCAAAAGCCACATGAAGAGGATGATGTTTATAACTTTCTATAACATTAGGGTGGCAAAACTGAACCAGCCAAGTATAGCGATACCTATCCTGATCTCGCATAGCCTTGCCAGTGAACACTCGCAATACACCAGGAATCTTTGCCAATTCTTCTTTACCTTTGGCAATCATGGCTAAAGCCTCTTGATCGGAAATGCCTGATACATTGTACACAATCAAATGCTCAACCTCTTGCCATGGCTGGCATGTCTGTAACACAGCGTCAGCTTGGTGATCGCTACCCCATATCTTAATGCAGCGCTCAACTTCCTGCGCAATCACTTGAGGAATATTCTCAACCAAGCCTGTATATCCAAGCTGCTTCTGGCTTTGGCTATTCGCATAGATTTGCCCTGCTGCTTTATCCGATAAAGCCGTATAGTAGTTGATTTTTGTAACACCATGTTGAATCAACTGCTGAAACTGCACATCGCTAAGACCCGTTCCTCCATGAATAACCAGGGGAATACGCAAAGCCTCATTAATCTGCTGCAAGCGCTGTATATCCAACTTAGGCTTGCCTTGCATACGACCATGCACAGTGCCAATGGATACCGCCAAAAAATCAACCTGGGTTTCACGAATATACTTTTCAGCTTCCTCAACTGTTGTGTAGCACACCTCACCAGGATGACGCTCAGCATCTTCACCTTCAACACCTGGCACATATCCCAACTCTCCTTCTACAGGAATACCACACCCTTGGCACATATCCACAATCGCTTTGGTGAGCCTGATATTCTCATCCAGCGGTTTATCTGATGAATCAATCATGACCCCTGTACAACCATAGCGAATACCTTGTATCGCGCTATCCAAGCTACTTCCATGATCCAAATGAATCGCAACAGGAACACTTGCCCGCTTTGCAGCAGCAACAGTTGCACGCATCAACAGCTCAAAATCAAAATATTCAAAGTGCGACTCCGCCAAACTAAGGATAACAGGTGCTTTAGCCTGCTCTGCACCTTGAAGAATACCTTGTAGAAAGTCCAAGCTAACAAGATCAAACGCACCAACAGCATATTTATGATCATAAGCATGCTGCAACATATCTTTCATATGAACAATGGGCATAACACTCCTCCTTTTTACATCAGGTCACCAAGCATCTGAACAGCGACAAGCACTATTTCCCATGCTTTACCACATTAAATATGAATGGCTTTACCATCTGAATCGAGCACAGATTCATGAATCATTTCCGATAATGTTGGGTGCGGGAACATATGATGCGCCAACTCCGCTTCAGTGGTTTCCAAGGTGCGCGCAAGTTGAAGTGATACAATCAATTCTGTGGCTTCAGCGCCCACAATATGCGCGCCTAAAAGCTCGCCTGTTTCTGCATCAAAAATGGTTTTGACCATACCTTCGGTTTCTGCCAAGCCCATGGCTTTACCATTGGTGCTGTATGCCATGCGCCCAACCTTGATATTCAAGCCTTCTTCTTTACATTGTTTCTCGGTTTTGCCACATGAGCCCACTTGCGGTTGGCAGTAAGTACAACCCGGCACATTGCCATAATCCACAGGATGTGGTGTACCTCCTGCAATCGCCTCCACACACACAATGCCTTCATGACTTGCCACATGTGCCAATGCGGGTGCGCCAATCACATCACCAATGGCATAAATACCTGGGTGGTCGGTGCGATAGTAATCATCCACTTCAATTTGCTGGCGCTCTACTTTCATGGTTGTGTTTTCA
>JALSGX010000097.1 GCA_026982535.1 Ghiorsea sp.
TTTCTATTTTGGGCTAACAAAATTTAGATTAAACCTGTCATACCCATGCCATATTGATAAATCAGACTAAAGAAAAGCAATATGTGAGGTATGAAGATGTTAAATGTTGATGAAATGATTGAAGAGCGTTTTCCTAAGCTTGAACAAAATACATCCATGGTTAAGCGACCGATTCTCGCAGCGCTTAGAATGCTGTTTCACGAACGGGAACAGCAGAAGTTTGAAAATAAATACCCACACCTTCACGGCTTAGACTTTGTTGAGCAAGTTCTCGAATACTTTGACTTTGGTTATGCGGTGCAACCCCGTGAGCTGGAACGGATACCAAGCTCTGGGCGAGTTGTGATTGTTGCCAATCACCCGATTGGCACATTGGATGCGTTTGTGTTGTTTCAACTGGTAGCGCAGGTGCGCAATGATGTGAAAGCGGTTGCTAATCAGGTGTTGTCCAGCATCAAACCTTTGGAACCCCTGCTTTTGCCCGTAGATAATATGGGTGGTAAAAGTACGCGAGAACAACTCAAAGCCGTGTATCAACATTTGGAAGATGAAGGTGTAGTGATTATTTTTCCTGCAGGTGAAGTATCGCGGTTATCGGCAACAGGTATCCGTGATGGCAAATGGCATAGTGGTTTTCTGCGTATTGCCAGTGCAACCCGATCGCCTATTTTACCTATTCATGTTAATGGACGAAACTCCATGTTTTTTTATACCTTGTCACTGGTTGCTAAACCGCTTTCAACCCTTTGGCTGATACGTGAGATGTTTAAACAAGCCAAGCGTTCGGTGAGTGTAAGTATTGGTGAAATTGTCCCATTTGACAGCTATCAAGATGTAAAATTGCCCTTGCAGGCACGGGTAAGACTGTTTCAAAAACACTTGTACCGTATAGCCAAACGAAAGCCTGGTATGTATGCCACGATTAAACCCATTGCACACCCCGAACCCAGACAAAGACTACGCCTAGAAATTCAGGCTTGTGAAATGCTGGGTGAAACCAAGGATGGGAAAAGTATTTATTTAGCACCTTATCAAGCTGATAGTAGCTTGATGCGTGAGATAGGGCGCTTGCGGGAAATTGCTTTTAGAGCCGCAGGAGAGGGCAGTGGTTTACGCCGTGATGTGGATAGTTTCGACCCACAATGTTTTCAGCTTGTGTTGTGGGATGATGCTGATTTGGAAATTGTTGGCGCATATCGCATGTGTGCTACGGCAAAGGTGAAGCAAGATGGCGGCAAACTTTACAGCGAGACATTATTTCAATTTGATGAAGCCATGGATGAAATGATGCAACAAGGTTTAGAGTTGGGGCGCAGCTTTGTGCAGCCTAAATATTGGGGTAAACGCAGCTTAGATTATTTATGGTATGGTATTGGTGCGTTTATTCGCAAGAATCCTGAGTTCCGCTATCTGTTTGGTCCTGTATCTATCAGTGATAACTACCCAGCAGCAGCCAAGGATTTACTGGTCTATTTTTACAGCCTTTATTTTGGTGACAATGATAACAAAGCCAGCGCATTGCTGCCATACCGTTTACATGAAGAACGCAAAGAAGAGCTTGCAGCATTTTTTAGTGGTGAAAACTACAAAGAAGATTTTAAGGTGCTCAAAAGCAGCTTGAAACACTTGGGTTGTGCTGTGCCAACGTTGTATAAGCAATACCCTGATATTTGTGAGCCTGAAGGTGTGTCTTTTTTAGATTTTAATATCGATCCTGATTTTTCCAATTGTGTGGATGGTCTGGTGATGATTGACCTACAGCAACTCAAAGAAAAAACACGCAAACGGTATATTGAAGTTGAGCAAGAGCCTAAGCAAGGCTGAACTATTGGAGTTGGCTTAAGATGTTCTCGGCATCGTTATAATCAATAGTAACAGGTTTGAATTGACCATTTTCTTCTAACACAAGGCTTGGAAAATGATACGCGCCCATGTTTTTCGCTTGCTGGATGTTGTCTTGTAAGGCTTGTTGAGTGGCGGGATTGTTGAGTGTTTGTGCGAACAGGAAAGTATCCAAACCAATGGATGCAGCGCATTCGATTAACACATCATCATCCGATGGGTTGAAGGCATTGAGGTAATACGCCTGCTGAATGGCGAGTATCATGGCATCTTCTTTATCGGGGTTGATGGCTTTGGCGGCAAGCACAGCACGGCAAGCAGGGTATGTGGAGCGGCGAGGTATGTTGTTTGCCCAGAAATCGAAGTTGAACTGGGTGCTGGGAACTTTGACTTGAATGGTGCGCCAATGCTTTTGAATCATGGCTTGTGTGGCGGTATCCATGGGTTCACTGGAATCAGGGGCAAGACCACCCACCAAATATTGAATATCTATATCATCAGGCAGTTTGTTTAAAAGTTCGGTGAATACGGGGCGAAATGCCCAGCACCATGAACACATGGGGTCGTGGATGTAGTATAAGGTTTTGCTCAAAGCGTCATCTTCACATCGGGGTGAGCATTGATTTCCCGATAAAGATTATCCAACTGCTCACGGCTATCGGCAGTAAAAGTAATGGTCAGCGCCAAATATTTGCCTGTTTTGCTGGGTTTGGAGGAGACAGCGGCTTCACCAAGCTTGGGCACATGTTTTCGTACTATCATCACGATGTCGTTTTCAAAGCTGTCATTGTTTGTGCCCATCACTTTCAGTGGGAAATGGCAGGGAAACTCCATACATAACTCTGCGTTGGGTTCTTGTTCAACACTCATGATTTATACCTTTCTTCGCATCAAAGCGCGCTTGATGTCGTTAATCGCTT
>JALSGX010000098.1 GCA_026982535.1 Ghiorsea sp.
AAGCGGGTTCATCAAATCTGCTTTTTCTAAATATTCAGTCACCACCAATGAACCAGGGCCCAATGATGTTTTCACCCAAGGTGCGGCGCTTAAACCCAGTGCTGCAGCTTTTTTCGCCACAAGCCCTGCGCCAAGCATCACCGTTGGGTTGGATGTGTTGGTGCATGATGTGATGGCAGCAATCACCACCGCGCCATCTTCAATGGTCACATCTTTACCGTTAATCGTTGTTTGTACAGGTTTAGAAGTTAAGCCCGCTTCGGATTTAATCACTTCCACATCTTTTTGGAATGCGGCTTTGGCTTCACTCAGAATAATGCGGTCTTGTGGGCGTTTGGGCCCTGAAATGGATGGCAAAACCGTGCTCATATCAAGGCTGATGCTTTCATCATACACAGCTTTGTTTTCGCCACCATCGCGGAACATACCTTGGGCTTGATAATAGGCTTTGATGAGGTCTTTTTGCTCACCGCGACCTGTGAGTTCGATGTAGTTTAATGTTTCATCATCAATGGGGAAGATGCCGCATGTTGCGCCATATTCGGGAGCCATATTGGCAATGGTTGCGCGGTCTGCGAGCGGTAAAGAATCCAAACCAGAACCATGAAACTCAACGAATTTACCCACTACACCATGCTTGCGCAGCATTTCAACAATCGTTAAGACCAAATCCGTGGCAAGTGCGCCTTCAGGCAATGCGCCAGTGAGTTCAAAGCCTACCACTTTCGGCACAAGCATAGATACAGGCTGCCCAAGCATCGCCGCTTCTGCTTCAATGCCGCCCACGCCCCAGCCTAAAATGCCAAGCCCGTTAATCATGGTGGTGTGTGAATCTGTGCCAATCAATGTATCGGGATATGCCACGCCTTCATCGTTCACAAACACAGTGCGGGCAAGGTTTTCAAGGTTCACCTGATGCACAATGCCCGTACCCGGAGGCACAACTTTGAAGGTTTCAAACGCATTTTGACCCCATTTGAGGAACTTGTAGCGTTCTTCATTGCGCACATATTCAATGGCTGTGTTGAGTTCTGCCGCATCATTGGATGCGAAATTATCCACCTGCACAGAATGGTCGATCACAAGCTCGGCAGGGGCAAGCGGGTTAATCTTTGCAGGGTCGCCTCCCAAATCCGCCATAGCATCACGCATGGCAGCCAAATCCACGACAGCAGGAACGCCAGTGAAATCCTGCATCAACACGCGCGCTGGCATGTAGGCAATTTCTCTGGGTTCATCGCCTAGCTTACGGTTTACCAATGCTAAAATGTCTTCACGGGTGACATTCACCCCATCTTCACGGCGAAGTAAGTTTTCCAACAACACTTTGAGTGAGAAGGGCAGGTGCGATGTATCGCCTGCGGCATCGAGTTTGTAGTAGGTGTAGTCTGTACCGTTTACACTTAAAGTGCTTTTTGCATCAAAGGTTTGTCTTGTTGTGTTGCTCAAGGTGCGCTCCTCAGTGGTTCATTCATGAAATTGGGCGACACCATAACAAAATCGCATTTTTATGCCATAATTTTGCAGTGAACGAAATGATAAGCATTGAACACTACCCCAGTAGAAAGGGCTACTGGGATAGTGGAAGTTTACCAGCTTAGGGTCACAACAGGTAAGACTACATGATTGACCGTAATGGTCAGTGTATCTGTGCTTGATGTTGTAATTGTGTTGGTGTAGTGGATTTGATATGTGCCATCGCCAAGATCGATGATGGGTGGTGCAATTGTAGCATTTGGCGATGTAGGTACAGCATTCACAAACACACCAGCGCCGATTACATTGCCTGCTGCATCTTTCGGTGTCACGGCAATGGTAATGCTTGTGTTGGTTGTGATCACAGCAGGTGACACAACAACAGTTGTGTTTGTGGCGCTTATAATTGGGGCTGGGTTGGTATGATGGTAACCCAAATCCAATGCGCCTGTATCGGCGACTGTGGCTTGCGCGTATGGTGTTGTGGTAAGCCCTGCAATGGCGAGTGTGGTATCTGCGCCTGCATTCACAGCTGGCGATACTGTAAGGGTATTTCCGTTTGCACCTGAACCATCCGATAAATATGCGCTACCGATAATTTCAGGGTTGGCATAAATATCAGTTGATGGTGCAATGATTGGAAGTGATAAATCACCTGTTAGATTATAATGCGAGGCAAGTGCCAATGATGCGGATGAAACATCAGGTGCATTGCCTGCAATAATATTGTAGTGCAGTTCAATACTGGTGTAAGTATCGATAAGTACACCTGCGCCAAGGTTGTTGCCAATGGTATTGTATTTAATACTGGCGTAGGTATCCGTGCTTACAATTGCATCTTGCAGCACAGCAATGCCTTGCCCATTTTCACCAATTAAGTTGTTGTGGATTTTGATAGCATCAAAAGTTTGGTTGAGATTCCCAACCTTCACGCCTTTAGCACTGTTTCCACGAATTAGATTGTTTGTAATTGTCGCTGAGGTTGCATTGGCAATATCAATACCGATGCTATTGTTGACAATTTTATTGTCTTTGAGGGTTACATCACCTGCCTTGCTGATTGCACCAAGGCTAACCCCAATATTGGAGTTACGAATAATATTGTTGGTGAGTGTTGGTGATGCGCCACCGCTAATCTCAGCACCAGCGGTTGTGGCATTATCGAATATATTATTAGTGAATATACCTTTGGCATTGTTGATTGCGTACAGACTATGTGCCCCACCAACAATGTTTATATTGGTAATGCTTGGGTTGA
>JALSGX010000099.1 GCA_026982535.1 Ghiorsea sp.
CAGGTGGTTGATCGCCAGGTGGTTGATGCTGCGTTTGCTGTACACCAAACGCTTGGGGCAGGTCTATTGGAGTCTGTTTATGAAACATGTCTTTGTTATGAGTTGAAAAAACGGAATGTTCCATTTCAGAAACAAGTATCTTTGCCTGTTGTTTACGATGGTATTACTTTAGAAGCAGGTTTATGTCTTGATATTTGGGTGGATAAACAACTTGTAATAGAGCTTAAAGCCGTAGAACACATCACGAATGTGCATCAGGCGCAACTATTGACTTACCTCAAGCTGACCAATAATCGCCTTGGTCTATTAATCAATTTCAATACTGCAAGAATCAAAGATGGTATCAAGCGAGTAATATTATGAAAACTTTGCGTCTTTGTGCCTTTGTGGTTACTAAAAGAGGAAATAAATAATGTTAGAAGTTAAAGATTTACACGTCTGTGTTGACGGCAAAAAGATTCTTAAAGGTTTGAACTTGACCATCAATGCAGGTGAAGTTCATGCCATCATGGGGCCCAATGGTGCGGGCAAGTCCACGCTATCCAATGTGATTGCTGGGCGTGATGGTTATGAGATTACATCCGGTTCAATCACCTATAAAGGTGATGACTTGCTCGAAATGAGCCCAGAGGAGCGGGCTTGGGCAGGTGTGTTTCTCGCGTTTCAATACCCTGTTGAAATACCTGGTGTGAATAATACCTACTTACTCAAAGCAGGTGTCAATGCCAAGCGCAAATACCAAGGCTTGGATGAGTTGGATGCCTTTGATTTTATGCAAACGGTCAAAGAAAAAGCCAAACTGGTAGAGCTAGACCCATCTTTTTTAAGCCGCTCAGTCAATGAAGGTTTTTCGGGTGGCGAGAAAAAACGCAATGAAATCTTCCAAATGGCAGTACTTGAACCATCGCTTGCCTTGTTGGATGAAACTGATTCAGGCTTGGACATTGATGCGCTTCGTATCGTGGCTGATGGTGTGAACAAACTTCGTTCACCTGACAGAGCGATGGTGATGATTACCCATTACCAACGCCTGCTCGACTATATCGAACCTGATTTTGTGCATGTCTTGGCAGATGGCGTGATTCAAAAAACAGGGGATAAATCATTGGCACTTGAGCTTGAAGAACATGGTTATGATTGGGTGAAAGAAAACAAATGACTGCTATCGAACAAACCCGACAAGATGCTCTGAAGCTGTTTAACCAACTTGGCTTGCCTACTTTACGCGATGAAGATTGGAAATACACTGATGCTTCACGCCTTCAAGATTTATTAGAGCCCGCCCCTACAGATGAAAACATTCACATCAAAGATATGGGCATCACAGGGCTTGATGCTTACCGCATGGTCTTCATCAATGGTATGTTTGCCGAAGCCGAGTCAGATTTACCTGAAGGTGTAAGCATTCTATCTTTGGCTGAGCTGGAGAAAAACAGTGTGGGCGACGACGCCAAAGGCATTGCCAAACTATTTGCGGTGGATACACAAGCCCCGCTGCTTAATGGTTTTAATGCCTATAATGCTGCCAAAGCCAGCGATGGCGCTGTGATTATATTGGCAGACAACACCGTTTTGACCAAGCCCTTGTATATTTTGCATATCAGCAACCAAAGCAATGTGGTTCGTCATAGCTTTATGCTTGGCAAGCATGCTCAAGCCGAAATTATTGAGCATTTTATCAGCACGCATAATCATCAAGCTTTAAGCAATGCTTGCAGCTTTGTCGCGCTCAAAGCCGAAGCACATTTAGAACACAGCCGCATTCAACAAGAAGGTGGCAAGCAATCGCATGTGGCGCGGGTTCAGGTCAAGCAATGCAAAGGTTCATCCTACACCTTTCATGGCATTGAACTTGGTGCAGCATTATCGCGTACGGATTTGGTGGTCAACTTACACGGCGAAAGCGCGTCTTGTAACTTGAATGGGTTATTTGTGTTGGGGGGAAGGCAACATGCCGACCATCATACCCGAATCGACCACAAAGCCCCGCATTGCACCAGCCGCGAGCTTTATCGCACAGTGCTTAATGGGCGAGCGCATGGTGTGTTTAATGGCAAAGTCATGGTGCATGAGGGTGCTGTCCAAACGGACTCTGACATGCAAAATGGTAACCTTTTACTTTCCAAACACGCTGAAATCGACACCAAACCAGAGCTTGAGATTTACAATGACGATGTGAAATGTGCGCATGGGGCAACGGTAGGGCAGCTTGATGATAAGCAGCTATTTTACCTTCGCTCGCGTGGTGTGTCTGAAGAAACAGCGCAAGAGTTACTAACCTTCGCTTTTGCCGATGAAGTTTTGGTGGCGATGCGCAATCAAACCGTGCGCAGTTATGTGGAAAAGGCTGCCTTTGCCAAATTGCCATACAGCGAAGACCTTGAAGCGTTGTTGGGTGAATAATATGTACGATAAAAGTAAACCACAAAGACACCAAGACACGACCAAAATGAAATATGATAGAAATGCTTTGTGCCTTTGCGCCTTTGTGGTTTCAAAAGGTTTTTCACAATGAACATTCAAGATATTCGCAATGACTTCCCCACCCTGCACCAAGCGGTATTTGGGCATCCACTGGTGTATTTGGATAATGCAGCAACCACGCAAAAACCGCAATGTGTGATTGATAAGGTGAAGCACTACTACGAAAAGGATAATTCCAATATCCATAGGGGTGTGCATTCATTGTCTGAGCGCGCTACCCAAGCTTATGAGGCAGCGCGCGAAAC
>JALSGX010000100.1 GCA_026982535.1 Ghiorsea sp.
CAACTAAACCTGTTGGCAATTCATGCACAATAAAATACGGAAACACCTGGTCGGCTTTGGCAGGGAAATCATCAGGTTGCGCATTCAGATAATACACAAACAAAGCTGTGCCAATCAAAAAGAATAGTGCTGAAATCGGAATGTAGAGCAAACCGCCCAACCACAATGCTTTTTTAGCTTCTGCATCTGAGGATGCGGATAAAAAGCGTTGCACATAATTTTGGTCAACCGAGAAATTTTTTAGGTTTTCCACAATGCCGAAGATGAAAATGACCCAAAAGCCTTGAATCATCAAATCAACATCGAATGAACCCAAGTCAAACTTATGTGCTGCGCTTGCTTCTGCGGTGAGCACTGCGAAACCACCATCCATATTGGTCATGAGTAAAAATAAACATAATAAACCACCCAGCAACAACACGATGGACTGCACCACATCTGTCCAAATCACAGCGGCAAAGCCACCCAATAAGGTATAAAGAATGGTCAACGCACCCAAAGCAAGGATTAAAGTGACAATATCCACACCAAGCAATGCTGCCAATGCCAATGCCGTTAAATAAAGCACCACCGCAAACCGACCCACCTGCAACAACACATAAGCCACACCCATATAAAGCCGCGCCCAAAGCCCAAAACGGCTTTCCAGGTATTCATAAGCCGTGGTTTGCACATGATTGCGATACAGAGGGATGAACCACTTGGCAGCAATCCAAATGGCGATGGGAAGTGTGAGCGAAAAGACAAAGGGTCGCCAATCCGAAGCATAGGATTTACCTGGATTTGCCAAAAAGCTAATGCTGCTCAAATAGGTTGCCATCAGTGACAAACCTATCGCCCAACCGGGAATGAGTTTACCTGCCAAGGTAAACCCTTTCATATCATGGCTACCTTTGATAAACCATGCACCAAAAGCGGTAGTCGCCACGATATAAATTACGATAATGGCGAGATCGATACTGGAAATACTGCTTTGCATAAATGCTCCCTCTTGAGCCAAACCGTAGCAGTTGTTTTGGTTTTATTGAACCGCAAAGGACGCAAAGTTACGCAGAGAATCACAGAGTTTTAGTATCCGTCATTCCCGCGAAAGCGGGAATCCATTCCCTTTGTTAAGCTACCAAAGCCTTAGCTACCGCAATGTTACAATATCAAGAAGACTCATCTTTCCCCAACGCATAAAATCGAAATGCAAACCCAATACTAAACACCACCAAAGCAATCACTGCACCGCCCCACCATGACAAATATCCCACCTCAGACCAATTCAGCATAAGATTTAAGAGCCATACCACAAAAAGCAGCTTGCCCAGTGAAGACAAATAATCACCTAATTTTAACATATATTTACCCCCTTTTGTTTGAAGTGTCGCCCTATATCTTGAAATAGCCCTGCCTCAGCCTCAGCCTTTTGCTCCAACACCCAAAGCGGCTTGGCGCTGTCCCAAAGCGGCAAAAGTTTTACCGCATCTTTACCCGTGGTCACAATGGTTTGATTGCTTTTCATAAGCTTAGCCACATCATCTTGAGTGTAAGCATGATGATCATCAAAGATTTCATGATTGATGACTTCAAACCCCAAAGCTTCCAAATCATCGCGTACGCGCCGTGGTCTTGCCACCGAAGTCACCAGTGTCACCTTACTATCAACACCAAGCGGCATATCCCACACACCCATCCAATCCACAATACCCGCCGCTTTTGCCGACCAATTCCATTCTTTCGCATCGGTTAGCGGTTCAAAATCACCATGCCCCGTACGCACCACAATATTCGCCCGAGCAAGCGCAGAAACAGGCTCACGCAAAGGTCCTGCGGGCAACAAATAACCATTACCCACCCCCTCTTTCGGTACAAGCACAATATCACACACCCTATGCAACTGGCGATATTGAAAACCATCATCCAAAATCAATACATCGCCATACTCAGCAGCCATTTCAGCGCCTTTGATGCGGTCACGCCCTGCAATCACTGGACACCCACTTAACCTATATAATAAAACAGCTTCATCACCTACTTCTCTAGCTTTAGAATACTGCGACACCACATGCGGCTCTTGATTATTCGCCCCATCACCTCGTGATAACAACACAGGGTTAAACCCTTGGTCTTTCAGCTCACCTGCAAGCCAGACGACAAAGGGTGTTTTACCACTGCCACCGACTGTAATATTGCCTACTGAAATCATGGGAATGGATGGACAAACTTGGGTTTGAAAGCGTTTGTTTTGGTCGTATAACATCACTTTTTTATACATGCGCGACAGCAAGCGTAGCCCAATATTGGGCTTACGGCGTTTGTTCCACCAAATATATTCAAACCATTGTTGCATAGCTGCACTTTGCTTGGCTTCAATGATAAATGCAATCACGATGATATGTCATGCTCAGCTTGACTGGGCATCCATGGATTCCCGCCTACGCGGGAATGACAAATGGTTGTCTCCCTTTGTTAAGCTGCGCCGAAGTCTTGTTCAAATTTAATGGCGCACTTAAAACTGTAATCCACCTTTTAATCAGGTTAATCACCGGAAGTGCGACTTTAGTCGCGCCCCGAGACACAGCTTACCCGACTAAAGTCGGGTTTCTAGATGATGCTACCCTAAAAATATGGCTGTAAAACAAGCCTTATTTTAATACGACCACCCTATAATTTAGTGACCTCAAGCATCAAATCCAGTAAGTTTCACCCCATGAACAACGATTGGAAAGCTG
>JALSGX010000101.1 GCA_026982535.1 Ghiorsea sp.
ATAAACTCAAAGAACTTTGCAACATATTTCCTTTTGACCCCAATTTTCATATCCAGCTTGCAGAGCGCTACAAGCAAGAAGGGCATGAGATTCAAGCTATTGTACAGGCGCGAAAAGCGTATGACATACTCATTAAAGAAGATCCATCTCGTGCTGAAGCATTAGTCGCAACCTTTGGTCATGAAATCAACAGCTCCGATATTCAACCTTATACCGCAGCCGACTACAGCCCCTTGGCTGAATATTTTGGCATAATAAACACCCAGCTGCATAAAATGCGGGTCAAAGCAGGTACTGTTTTATTCAAAAAAGGGGATATGTCAGACTTTATTTACCTTGTTTTAGAAGGTGAGCTCACTGTCAACAGCGATGACGATAACAACCCATCCTTGCTCAACTATCTCCATGCTGGCGCACTGGTCGGTGAGAACGCCATGGAAGAAAATAGCCAGCGCATAGCTACTGTTGTCGCGCAAAAGCATAGTATTCTCCTCCGTTTTACCAAAGAAGAGCTTGATCAAGCCTTTAGCGCTCACCCTGATTTGATGATGCAGTTTTCCAAAGAAAAACTATGGCGACAACGCCTAACCAGCTTGTCCACTTCTCCTGTATTTGCCTGCATACCACTGGATCTGCGCTATATGCTTGCTCGCCGTGCGTGGCATATTACCCATCAAGCAGGCACAACCATTAAACGCCCACATGCCTATATGCCCCATGTTGAACTCATTACGCAGGGCGTGGTGCATATGTATGAGTACGAAACAGGTGAACTGCCACTGTATTGCGGGCGTATTCAAGCTGGTGATATTCTAGGACTGCACAAAATCATATCGGGTAAGGCATCGCGTGCTGCCTATGAAGCAGACACAGCGTGCCAGGCTATATGCTTTGATTTTGCCTTGATTCATGATCTCATGGTTCTTGTACCCAAGTTTCGCACACGGATTCGTGATAAAGCTGCGCACTTTACCACACAAGTTTCTCGTACCATGACGCTACAAAATATCTAGCTTGATCAACCACTTTTGCAGCGCTTCACCGATATTGCCCATACTTGGCTAGCTGAAACCATTGCTTACGGTGATTGCGTCGTTGACGCCACCCTTGGTAATGGTCACGACGCTTTATTTTTGGCGCAACAAATTGGTGCGTCAGGTCAGTTGTTTGGCTTTGATGTGCAAAAGCAAGCCATGGAGGCAAGCCAAGCCTTGTTGGCAAATGAGCCATGCTGCCAACACCTTGTCCTTGCAGGGCACGAAACCATGCTTGAGCATATCCCTCAAGAAATACACGGCAAGATTCAAGCCATCATGTTTAATCTCGGCTGGCTGCCGGGCAGCGATAAAAGTGTGGTTACACATGCAGACACCACCATCCTCGCACTCGAACAAAGTCTAGAATTGCTTGCACCAGATGGTCGGATGACCGTCATGCTTTACCCTGGGCATCAAGGCGGTGATACTGAAGCCCAGCAAGTTATCACATGGGCAACCCAACAACAACTGTTGCATATTGAGCAAATAACTTTGCCCAATCGACCCAAAGCGCCTATACTTCTACAAGCAACCAAGTTTTAAGGTGTAAGGAGTACTTATGAAACCGTTGATATTATCCCTATTATTAAGCTGGCTAGCCACCAACCAAGCTGCTGCCCAAACCCCAGATGCTATTGTATCCTCTTTTTTCCAAGCGCTAAACCAACCAACAACCATTACAGGCACACTACAAAAAGAAGCTATCAAATCTAAACCAAGCCGCGAACTCACGCCCATGTTGATGTTTGCCAAAGCTAACTGGGATGCTTTATCCCAAACAACTCAGGCAATGGTAAACCCATGGTTAGCACGCCCAGATGACAATATTGGCTCACCACCCAACGGTGTAAGCTTTTACGCCGCAAACCAAGTGATTTCTACAATAAGTACGACAAACTTTGTCTTCCACTATCTTGATGCCGTGACCTACCCAACAGACCCCAATCGTGCAGATGCCACCTTTGTTCAACAACTTGCAACTTTTGCTGAAGCTGTCTGGGCACAAGAAATTAACACCATGGGCTACAGCGCTCCACCTGCCGACAGTGGTTTGGGTGGTGACAACAAATATGACATCTATTTGTTGAATACAGGCGGCGTTGGCATTTATGGCTATGTAACCAGCAATGCCCAAACCTATCTTGGCTCACCTTTCCCTCGTTCACTGTATTCGCATATGGTGATAGATAATGATTTTGCAGGCTTTCCACAAGCACCACAGGATGCCGCAAAAGCAACCTTAGCCCATGAATTTTTTCACAGCATTCAGTTTGGCTACGACCCATCAGAGTTTGCAGCATTTAGTGAGTCAACCGCCACATGGATGGAAGATAAAGTTTACCCGACTATCAAAGACAACCTGCAATACATTGGCGAGCCTTTTACCGATAGCAATGGTGATGGGCAATATACAACTGGCGAGCCTTTTACTGACCGTAATGGTAACAACTTAAGAGAGTCTGGCAGCCAAGATTACCCTGAGCTTCCCTTAGATGCTTTTGGTCGTACCCCAAGTGGCTTGGAGCAATATGGTCGCTTTATGTGGGTTCGTTATTTATCCGATAAGCATGGCGATGCTCTCATTAAAAGCATACTAACCAATACAGGACAAACTGCTGGTAACAACACTTATGCCGCTATTGAT
>JALSGX010000102.1 GCA_026982535.1 Ghiorsea sp.
AGTTTAATCCTTTATATTTTTTACATTGCGTACAGAAATACCCTTGCTTGCTAAATATTGCTTGGTTTCAGCAATGGTAAACTCACCAAAATGAAAAATGGATGCGGCAAGCACAGCATCGGCTTTACCTTCTGTTAAGCCTTCTGCCATGTGTTCCAGTGTGCCCACACCGCCTGATGCGACCACATTGGCAGTGATGGCATCGGATACCGCACGGGTAAGCGGAATATCGTAACCAGCTTTGGTGCCGTCAGCATCCATGCTGGTCAACAAGATTTCGCCTGCCCCGTAATCCGACATGCGTTTCGCCCATTCCACCGCATTGATGCCTGTGGGTTTGCGGCCACCATGGGTAAAACATTCCCAATGCCCATCGGAATCACTCCCGACTTTTTTCGCATCCACTGCAACAACAATCGTGGATGAACCAAAGCGTTCTGCCGCTTCTTTGACCAATTCAGGATTAAAAATCGCAGCCGTATTGATGGACACCTTATCCGCACCCGCATGAAGCAGCCCTTCAATATCTTTAAGTGCTTTCACACCGCCACCTACTGTGAGCGGCATAAACACATGCTCGGCAACTTCGGTGACCATATGATAAAGTGTATCTCGGCTTTCATGGCTGGCGCGAATATCGAGGAAAGTTAACTCATCCGCGCCCTGCTCATCATATTTAATCGCAGCTTCCACAGGGTCGCCCGCATCAACAATATCAACAAATTGTACGCCTTTGACCACACGCCCGTGCGCCACATCAAGGCATGGAATAATGCGTTTGGATAACATCAGTTTAATTCCTTCATGGCTGCTGCAAAATCAATGGTGTTTTCATAAATCGCTCGCCCTGTAATTGCACCTGCAATGCCATCATTCACATGCTTGGCACACGCTCGTACATCATCCATAGTCGCTACACCACCCGATACAATCACAGGAATAGACACAGCTTTAGCAAGGTTGACGGTTTCTTCGATATTCGGACCAGAGAGCATACCATCACGGGCAATATCTGTATAAATAATGGCTGCCACACCATCATCTTCAAACTGAAGCGCTAAATCCACCGCTTTAACATCGGTCACATCATCCCAACCATGAACAGCAACCATGCCGCCTTTGGCATCAATACCCACACACACTTGATTGGGGAACGCTGCACATGCTTCTTTGACAATCTTAGGGTTGGCAATAGCAATCGATCCTAAAATCACCCTATCAATACCAAGATTAAGCATACCTTCAATCATCTTCAAATCTCTTAAACCACCACCCAATTGCACTGGAATATCCATCACTTCACAAATCGCTTTGATGGCTTCACGGTTGGCAGGTTTGCCCGCAAATGCACCATCCAAATCCACCACATGCAAGCGTTTGGCACCCAAAGCTTGCCAGTGGGCTGCCATTTCACCTGCATTGCTGCCGTAAACTGTGGCATCTTCCATGCGCCCCTGCTTAAGGCGCACACACTGCCCTTCTTTCAAATCAATGGCTGGAATCAGCTCAAATGTAGCATTTGCGGATGAACTCATGGTTATTTTCCCTATTGTTTTTCCAGTTGTATTTCAATCAAAAGCTGTAAAAGTACGGTGGATTTAGTCATGCAAACATTCATTCGTCAAACATCAAATCCACCTTCACCAGTTTACCACTGGTTAGCTCGGCAAGAATACTCGCATTTCTTAAAAAAAATGCAGCAGTTTGTTGCGAACTTCTCCGGTGATGAAGTCGTTTGGTTTTGTGAGCACGAACATGTGTTTACCACAGGAAGGCGCGGCATTGATAACAGCAAAGCCGATTTGGGTGCTCCCTTTGTGCAAACCGAGCGTGGTGGTGAAACCACCTATCATGGTTTGGGGCAGTTGATGATGTATCCCATCATTGATTTGAAAAAACACGGCGTAAGCGTGCGTGATTATGTCCACCTGCTGGAAGAATCTGTCATTCAACTGCTAAGAACTTATGACCTAAAGAGCAACCGTGATTGTGGATTTCCTGGTGTGTGGCTGAATCATGAAAAAATTGCTGCCTTAGGCATTCGGGTATCCCAAGGTATTGCATGGCATGGCATGGCATTAAATGTATCCACAGATTTAAGCTGGTTTGATAAAATCAACCCTTGCGGCACATCGCGTAAAGCCACATCCATGCAAGCTCAAGGTATTCAAAATTTAAATTTGGAAACCATCAGCCAGCAATGGTTTGATATTTTTACAGGCTTATTAACACAAAAGAAAACTTCGTGCTCTTCGTGAACTTTGTGGTGAATTATGAAGCTTTAATGCGCTCAATCAACTTGGACGATGAATAACCATCTAAAAATGGCACAACAACCACTTCACCACCTGCTTCACGCACTTCTTTCGCGCCCACAATATCATCAGGCGCATAATCACCACCTTTCACCAACACATCAGGCAACAACATAGCAATAAGTTTTTGCGGCGTGTCTTCTTCAAAGGCAACCACAGCATCAACTGACCTTAAACCACTCAACATAACCGCCCTATCTTGCAATGGGTTAATTGGTCGGCTATCGCCTTTAAGCCGTGAAATCGAAGCATCGGCATTCAAACCCAAAATCAACACATCACCCAAAGCTTTGGCATCGCTTAAGTATTGAATATGACCAGGGTGTAATAAATCAAAACAGCCATTGGTGAACACAACTTTTTTG
>JALSGX010000103.1 GCA_026982535.1 Ghiorsea sp.
TGGTCTTGACAATGGGGGCCACTTTACCCCATCTCTTTTTTTGCCTAAAAAAACCGACAATTAAGCTTTTATCGTGACCACACTTTGCCCACCCCCCAGTTTTGCAACCACCACTTGCGCACCAATTCGCTCCACTAATGCAGGCACATGTGAAATAACACCGACCTTACGCCCTAACGATTGCAAAGTATCCAAACTGGCCAGTGCAATATCCAAAGTCTCCTGATCCAAACTGCCAAAGCCTTCATCAATAAACAACGACTCCACTTGCGTTTGGTTAGAAGACAACGAAGCCAAGCCCAAGGCAAGAGCCAATGCAACCAAAAAACTCTCACCGCCGGATAAGCTATGAATACTACGCACATCATCCGCCATATCTCGGTCGATTACTTGCAATTCCAACTCACTATCAGGCACACGTTGCAAAATATAGCGTTTTGCAAATTCCTGTAAATGCCGATTGGTATAGGATAATAAGGTATCCAAAGTCAGGCTTTGTGCAAAAATACGAAATTTATGCCCCGTTTTCGAGCCAATCAACTCATTTAAACTTTCCCATTGCTCATAAAGATGCAATTGTTGCTTCAATTCTGCTTGTAAATGCTGAGCCGCCGCTATTTTTTCATCATCGACACGCTGCAAAAATACTTTATTTTCTCTCGCCGCATTTAACGCTTTTTGCTCACGATGCAACTGCGCCAACTCAGCAATAACCTGCTCTTCTTCTACCGCCGGAGCTTGTTGCTGATGCGCTTGCAAATGTGTATCGCCGATTTTTAAATCCGCTTGCGCCTCTTGCAATGCCTGCGTTAATGCCGCATTTTTTTGTTCTTGCGCACTTATCCACTGTGCATCTTTCTGCAATAAATCTTGTGCGCGTTCCTGAGTCAACTGCAACTGCGCTAATTCTGCTTGTAATGCCTGCTCCGCCGCATCCTGCTTCTCTAAACGGCGTTGTTGCTCTGCTTGCCAATGCTGTTGCGTACTTTGCCACGTGCTCAGCGCATGATTGGCCGCTACCTTATCAGCATCCGCCTGTTGCTTTTGCTGAGCCGCCGTTTGTAATTGCAACTCTAGCTCTTGCGCATAGGCGCTGGCCGAGCGTCCTTGGCAATACTGCTGCCGCTCTGTGAATAAATCCTGCTGTTGCCGCTTATGTTGCTGTAATGTCTGCTGTAATTGCTGATGATGTTGCTGTTGTTGCTCGGCGGCAGTCGTAGCTACAGCCAAATCCTGTTTAATTTGTACCAGCTCTTGCTTAAGCTGATTTTGTTGCTGGTTATTTTTATGCCACTTTGCCACCGAATCACGTAACTGCTGTAAAAACTCATCCCCCGCTGAGCTTAATTCAGTTTGCCAATTATCCACAGCCTGCAATGGCACACGCAGCCCCGTTTCCAGTTTCAACAAACTAGCGTTAAGCTCGGTAATACGCTCGTCATAAGCCGCCAAAGTGCTGACTTGTTGTGCTATCTTTTTATCTAGTGCCGCTATATTTGCATCTTGTTGCGCCGCTTGTTGGCGTGCCGTATCTCGTTGCCTGCGCAGTGCATCCATTTGCGTCTGCAAACTTAAAGCCTCGGCAACTTGGTTTTTAATGGCCTGATACTGCACATTTAACTGGGCTTTTTGCGTTTGCAATCGCGTGATATCCACACTTTGTAATGCCGCCCATGCAGGTTTGTCATCAAATGCAAACGACAACCACTGCTCAGCCAGCACCTGCAACGAGGCCTCCATACGCCGTACCGCTTGCACTAACCGCTCTTGCTCTTGTTGCGCTTGTTTGACGATACTTTGTTGTGCACTTAATGCACTGAGCAATTGCTCTTTTTCGCTCATCAACTGCTCAACTCGCGCTTGCTGTGCCGTCACAGACGCTTCTAATGCTTCTAAATGCTTATTGGCCCACGGATGCTCCTGTGCACCGCAAACAGGACAAGGCTCTTCAGGTAACAATAATGCCCGTAAATCGCGTGCCGTTTTCTGACCGGCCGCCTGCATCCGATTAAACGCCTGCTGTGCTTCTTGTAACTGGCCTTGTTGATAAGCTTGTTGACTATTAAGTTGCTCTATTTGCGTATGGGCTTGTTGCAAGGCTTGCTCGCTAGCAGTAATGGCCGCTTGCGTACTCGCTAATTCTTGTTGCAATGCTAAACCCTGTTCTGCCAACGTAACCGCCGAATGGCTAATTGCTTGCCGGCTTTCCAATGTTGCCTGCTGTTGATATAAATCCGCTAATGCTTGCGCATCGGCTTGTTGCTCTAAGGCCTGCAAGTCCACATTTAATTGTTGCTCTTGCGCCAAGCACACAGCCGCGCCCTTTTGTAAATTATTTAACTCCGCTTGTTGCGTGCCCATACTATTTTGCAACTGCTCATATTTGGCTTGTTGCTGTTGTAAGGCCTGTTGCTGCTCCAGGTAGTCTTGAATATCGCTTTCCCAGCGTCCCCATTCATTCGCTAAGTCTTGTAAGGCACTATGTTGCGCTTGCCAGATTTGCAATTGTTGCAACTGCTGTTGTAATTGCGTGTCCTGCTCACCCAATGCCACCGCTTTGGCATCGGCTGTTTGCCATCGCTCCTGTTGCGCATCAGCCTCTTGTTGCAAAACTTGCAAACGGGCTTGGCCATTTTCTATTTTGGTATTTAACGCAC
>JALSGX010000104.1 GCA_026982535.1 Ghiorsea sp.
AAGTTATGCGTTGGGACCAAGGCTTGTTTATGTCGAACCATCATCAAGCTTGTCTAATTCATCAGAATCTTTGCTTGGGCGATACTTGTATATGGGTGTGATTTTTGCAGATGACAACCCGCAAGGATTTGGTGGCGCAACCATCAAGCTGGGCTGGGGGCAAACAGGGAAAAAGCTGAATATTGGCTATATGGCAGGCAATCGAGCCATGTCGATTGAGGCTGGGTTTTCTTATATTAAACAAGATGATGATGCCACATTGTTTATCAACCCTGAGCATAAAGGTTATGCGTTTGAAGCGGCATTTCGTTTGAACGCATTTTCGGTCATTGGTGTATTTGGTAAAGAAAATACATCTGTTGAACTTGGCATAGGCTTCTGATTCATTTCGTATGTTTATCGATGCGGATCTTGAAGCCAAGATTGAGAAGAAGAAAGCAGAAACGCTTTACCGAAAGAACCAGCTTGGTTTGCCAGGTGTTTTTATTCTTGTTTTAGCTCTTCTTTTTGCCTACAAAGATTATGGTACACCAAGTCACCTTGTTGTCTGGGTGGTTGCGGTGTTGACTATGGCGTTAGGGCACTGGCTTCTTACACAAAAGTTTTTCAAAGATAAAGGTGTGCTACCTGCGCATGTATGGGTGCATAGCCTTTCCGCTCTTTCTTTTGTGCTTGCTTTAATGATTGGTCTAAGCACTTGGTTGTTTTATATACCTGAAAATCTTCAACAAACCTTTATCATTGCTGTGTTCTTTATTGGTTCGATGTTTGGCTCTATTATATTTGCAGCTTCATATTTTCCCATTCATGTCGCTTGGAGTGTGCCATTGGTATTACCCTTTGCGCTACAGCTTTTATCGGGCAACAATGAGCAAATGATATTGGGAGGCTTGCTTATTATTGCAGGTATACCAATTGCACTAATTTTAGGCTGGATGATGGCAAAAGAATATGCCACAGCACTTCAACTGCGTTTTGAAAAAGATGTATTGTTGGAACACTTGCAGGCACAAAAAGACTTGGCTGAAAAAGCCAATAAAGATAAAACACAATTTTTAGCGGCAGCTAGCCATGATTTGAGGCAGCCACATCAGGCGCTAGGTTTATTTGTTGAAGCACTGGACCACATGGAAACAGAACCCAAGAAGAAAGAAATTTTATCCAAGACCAAGCAAGCATTCAAAGCCATGAGTTCACTGCTTGACCAATTGTTGGATATTTCCAAGCTGGATAGCGCAGATATCCAAGTAGATAAACAAGTCGTTGCATTACAACCCTTGCTGCATCAAGTGGTGATGGAGCATATGGGTGAAGCTGATCAAAAAGGTATTGAGTTGCGCTTGCGTGCGACCCAAGCTTTGGTTTTTGTGGATGTGAGTATGCTGACGAGGATTGTGTCTAATCTCATCACCAATGCTATTCGTTATACGCAAGAAGGTGGTGTTTTGGTTGCTGTGCGTAGGCGAGAGGGTGAGTTGTGGTTAGATATTATTGATACAGGGTGTGGCATAGCCAAAGACAAACAACAGGATATTTTCAAAGAGTTTACTCAACTTAACAACCCTGAGCGGGATAGAGAAAAAGGTTTGGGTTTGGGTTTGGCGATTGTGCAACGCTTGGTCAATATTTTGCAAACCCAGTTGGTGCTTGAATCAAAACCCAATCAAGGCTCGCGTTTTTCGATTAAGCTTGAGCCAGCTGACACGACTGAACTGCCGCAAACGCAAGCCATCAATCAAGTGGTAAGTCTGCAAGGGTTAAAGGTTGTGGTGATTGATGATGACAGTATTGCTTTAGAAAGCATGCGCACCTTATTAAATATTTGGGGTTGTTCGACCTATTCATTTTCAACATTGCAGGCATGTTTGGCTGAGCTTAAAACGGCATCTTTTTGTCCTGATGTATTGGTTGTGGATTATCGTTTGCGTGGACATGACAATGGTGTACAAGTGGTTCAAGCTATTCGCCAGCATTGTCAGCAAGATATCAGAGCATTGATTATGACAGGTGATACAGATCCTGAGCGCATCAAAGAAGCTTCAGAATCAGGTATTCCCCTCACGCATAAGCCTGTCAATCCAGATGATTTAAAAGTGTTTCTTGCTAAAATACAACGGCAATTATCATAACAACCCTTTTTCAATTGCAATATTCACCGCTTCTGTTCGATTCCTTGCGCCAAGTGCTGTAAAAATTCGGCGAATATGTACTTTGACTGTGGATGGGCTTAAGCCCAACTCAAAGGCAATGTTTTTGTTTTGTGTACCTTGTTGAAGCAAGCGAAGCACCTCAATCTGCCTTGTGGTTAGTAATGTATCTTTAGCAACGGGGGTTGTAGGTGAGGGCGAAGTGTGCATCAGTTGCGGTGGCAAATATGTGCCACCTGAAAGAACCAAACGAAGTGCAGACAGCGTGACCTCAGCAGATGTGGTTTTCGGGATAAATCCTTTTGCGCCCAGTGATAGTGTAGCGTTAATGGATTTCAAATCTTCATTGGCTGAAATCATCACAATGGGGGTATTGGGATGAATGCTCAGAAGTGTCTCAATCACTGCCAAGCCACCCATGCCAGGCATATCAAGGTCTAATAAAATGAGGTCGAGCGTGGGTTCAGACTGCGCTACTTCCAA
>JALSGX010000105.1 GCA_026982535.1 Ghiorsea sp.
TTTGCACATTGCGTTGCATATGCTCTTGTTCTTGCGCTGATGTGGTTTGTTTTGCCACTTCTGCCGTGGTTGTTGCTGACTCATGCTTGGGCATCTGACACATCACCTGATGAAGCAGGGTGGTTGCTGCTTGCAGGTCGGCAGAAGCTTGCCGCAATAGTAGCTCCACTTTTTTACGCTGTTTAACTTGAATCAACCATGCTACCCATAAACCAATAATTGCAGCCACCAAAACCACATCAAAAGCCACGCTCACCCATGCTGTATGTATCCCATCCATTATACTCTCCTTTTCCGCACAGTGTTTTTCCCATCCGCGGATAAACTCAAATGACTACGCAAGCGCATCACCATTTGGCTATGCACCTGTGACACACGAGACTCTGTAAGCCCAAGCACCAAAGCAACTTCTTTCATGGTTAACTCTTCATAATAATATAAGCTCAACAGCACCGCTTCCTTTTTGGGCAAAGCGCCTATCGCATCAGCAAGCTTATCCACAAATTGACCCATGGCGGTTTGATGCTCTGGCATCAATGACGCATCACCTGCAATCACATCCAAAATATGCAACTCATCTTCACCGCTTCCCGAAACTGTAGGCAAGTCATCAAAATAGACCACCGACATGGAGCGTACTTCATCAAGCTTTCTGCGGTATGTTTCAATATCCAACCCTAAGAAGTCGGCAATTTCTTGTTCTTCCGCAGGGCGACCAAAGCGCTGCTCCAACTCTTGAAATGCACCTTGCAAAGACTTGGATGTATCGCGTAGCCCTCTAGGCATCCAGTCAAAAGAGCGAAGATAATCAATCATTGCACCGCGCACTCGATATGCGGCAAAAGTTTTGAACAACACATCCTTACTGGCATCAAAGCGTTGTGCGCCATCAAGCAAACCCAACACCCCTGCATCAATCATATCATCCAGCTCAATGGATGCAGGTGTACGCCGCATGAGCTGATCGGCATGGTATTTTATCATCGGCAAATATTCCTTAAGCAGTGCTTCAGGATCTTGCAATGATGCGTGTGTATCGTATTCAGCCAAACTCATATCTGATGTTCACGCTGGTGCCGCTTGCTGGGCTTATCAGCTTGGGGAAGTATCATATTCAACCATGCCAATAAAAAACCAACCCAAGCCCCACCTAAACCTACAATAAACATGCGATATATGGTATCAGCAAGGGTTAAATCCTTGATAAGGCACATTGCAAATGACAAACATGCACCTGAAACAGCACCCGCAGCCATAGCATGATAAATATTCATATAAAAACTCCTTATGATTTAACCAGCACTTAAGCCTTCATTCAGGCTGTGCTCCCAAAAGAACTGTAGCCCACCATGACGATGTATATCTCGTGGGCGAGATAAAATACTTTCCAGTACTACATCCAAAGCTTGTTTGGTTTGCGGTGAATCTTGGTCTTGCAACAAAGATTGCTGCTGGATGGCTTTGCGCACTGCTGCGGCATATGGCAAATGCCCGACATAATCCAGGTGTACATCCAAGTAGCGATCTGCTACTGATACCAGCCTGCGAAAGGTGATTTGCGCATCAAAAGCTTCAGCTTGATTGACCACCACCATAAACCGCTTCACACCGCGTTGACGAGACAACACTTTAATTAAAGCATAAGCATCTGTAAGGGATGTGGGCTCAGGTGTAATCACAACCAAGGCTGATTCCGCCGCAGAAACAAAATACAGCACATTATCACCAATGCCTGCCGCGACATCAATCAACACCAAGTCATAACGATCAGACACGCTACGCATTTCATCCATCATCACCTGTTGTTGTTCTGCATCCAATGTTGTTAATTCATACAGTCCACTACCACCAGGCAGCACATCAAAGCCTTGTCGTGCTGAAACCATCAACTGCTGTAAATCTTTTTCACCGCGTATCATCTCCAAAATAGAACCTTGTGGTGATATGCCCAACATCACATCCACATTGGCAAGGCCCAAGTCTGCATCCATAAGTAATACCTTCTTACCTTGCAATGCTGCAAATGCTGCAAGGTGAACTGCGAAAAATGTTTTTCCTACGCCGCCTTTACCGCTGCATAACGCAATCACACGGGGCATTTCTTTTCCAACGCTCATGCTATTCTCTCCTTCGCTTGCGCTTCCATGCCTTGAACATCATGCTGCTGGCGATATTGCTTAACCAATATTGCCGTTAATGCCTTGGGGGTTAACCAGCCCATTTGTTCAGGCACCTCAGGACCAAAGCTGCAATACGACATGGGTAAGCGAGATGCTTCCGCCCAGTTAATAATTTTGCCGGGTTTGCTGGTTTCATCGAGTTTACTAAAAGCAAGGCTATCAAAGCCCAAACCACCAGCACGGGTTAACATCGCCAAACCATCTGCTTCATCCATGCTGGCAGGCATCAATAAAACCTTGTGTGTGCAATCCAAATGTTGCCAAAGCTTCATTTGTTGCTTTAAGCCTGATGTAAAACGATTATTCCAGCCTTCACTATCAATAAGCACAAGTTGTGCCGAACTGGAATCAAGCTTGGCCTGGGCAATATCATCACTGTGTCGCAACTCAAAAAATGGCACTCCCAATACAGCCGCATACGAAGCCAATACCGTGCTTCCACCCATTC
>JALSGX010000106.1 GCA_026982535.1 Ghiorsea sp.
CTAGCGCATCAACATATCCGACTGTTGAATCAAGGTCTGGCATATCCAGTTGTTCACCAGTCAAAAACTCATAATAGAACCAAGCGCGACGGGTATTGATGCCATTGGGTTTGGATTGAATGTAGCTGACAAGCTCATGGATAGGAGCAACGGCAAACAGTTCAGCAAGCAGCCCCAAGTTTACACCTTCAAACTTGAGGGCAAACTCCAGATGACCACCCAATGTATCTTCTGGGGCATAGATGGGTGGATAATACTCTTGATGATCAACCGTTTTTCGAGCACCTGACACAATGTATGATGTGACATGATGGGGCATGTCTGGCAAGCCATACATCTCCTTCAGTGCTGCATACCCTGCCTTCTTCATCATATAAAAACCTTATAGCCCATAGAAATTCATTATAAAAATATCATATTTACTAATATTTGTGGAAAAACAATATAGGATTTATTGAGTCAAGCAAGCTTAACACCTATATCCCAGATGTTCTCGCCATTCAATGTGCTGTTAGAAGTTGAAAAAATAGTATATGTGGGTTCAACTCAAAAAATCGCAAGCTATTGATATATTGGTATAATATGATGCTTTCCGCTGTATGAAGTGCAAGATTTTCAGGGTGTTTGTCGTCAAAGGCTTGCACATGATTTGAGCCCTATCGTGTTGTTTTCAACAGGAAGTGAGGCTTTAGCCTCACCTTGAATAGGCTTAAGTGTTTTGGCAAAGAAACAGCCAAAGTTTGCATGTGGATTCAGAGAGGCGAGGCTAAAGCCTCGCTTTCAATTTGAATAAGAACTTGGACAACACTTCTTACGGAAGCTCTAAAACAAAAGCAAACTAGACAAACTTTGGCATAGCTCTAACCTTAGCTTTTTGATGTGGGAGTACGCCGTGAGCAATCAAGACAAACAAGAATTATCTTTTGAGCAAGCCTTGCAGGGTTTGACCAGCATGGTTGAAAAGCTGGAATCTGGGCAGTTATCGCTCGAAGAAAGCGTGAAAGCTTTTGAAGAAGGTGTGAAGCTGACTCGCCAATGTGAAAAGCTGCTTGATGATGCCGAGCAACGCTTGCAAGTGCTTGATGCTGATGGTGAGGCTTGATGCAAGCACCACTATTCTTAGCGCAACATGCCGTTGCAACTGAACATTATTGTAAAGATTATTTAGCTGTAAAACGAGCCCATGTGCCAGCGCGTTTGTATGATGCCATGCTGTATTCACTCTTGGCGGGGGGTAAGCGGGTGCGCCCAGCTTTGGTGTTGGCATGTTTTCAAGCCTGTGGTGGCAAGGATATAAACCAAGCTTTGCCAGCGGCGGCAAGTATTGAATGTATGCACACCTATTCGCTGATTCATGATGATTTGCCGTGTATGGATGATGATGATTTAAGGCGCGGCAAGCCCACATGCCACAAGCAATTTGATGAAGAAACGGCTGTGCTTGCTGCCGATGCCTTGCAAGCGTTGAGTTTTGAAATGCTGGCTGATTTGGATGCCGATGCTGATACCCGTTTGACCTTAATCAAAGACTTGGCATTGTCTGCGGGCTGCCAAGGTATGGTTGGCGGGCAAATGATGGATATTGAGGCGGAAAATCAAAATATATCGGATGTGTTGCAAGTGGAGCGCATTCATTTGCACAAAACAGGCGAACTGCTACGCTGGTCGTGTGAGGCGGGTGCGCGATTGGCGAATGCTGATGGCACTCAATTCCAAGCATGTTCTCGATTTGGTAAAGCCATTGGTTTATTGTTTCAAATTGCTGATGATATTTTGGATGTCACAGCCAGCAGTGAAGCGCTGGGCAAAAGCGCAGGCAAAGATAAAGCGCAAAACAAAGCGACCTATGTGTCTGTGCTTGGTGTGAGCAAAGCCCGTGAATTAGCCGATGAAATGTGCGAGATTGCGCTGGATGCGTGCGCGCCGCTCAACAGTGAAGCAGGCGAACAGTTGCAAGCGTTGGCAACTTATATTTTAAAGCGAGGGCAATAATGGCGGACACAAAAAACTTAGACTTATTGTTTTCGATTACTGGTGTAGCCGACTTAAAACGCCTTAACACATCGCAATTGCCTGAGTTATCCCAACAAATGCGCGACTATTTGATTGAAACCCTTGCCCCAATTGGTGGTCATTTGGGTGCGGGGCTTGGTGTGGTGGAATTATCCATCGCCTTGCATTATGTGTTTGATTCACCCCGTGATAAAATCGTGTGGGATGTGGGGCATCAGGCTTATCCGCATAAGATTTTAACAGGCAGGCTTTCAGGTATGCCCACCATGCGCCAATATGGTGGCTTGAATGGGTTTACCAAGCGTAAAGAATCTGAGCATGATTGCTTTGGTGCGGGTCATGCGTCCACCTCGATTTCTGCGGCGTATGGTTTTGCCATAGGCAGAGACTTACAAGACCAAGAGCATCAGTGCATTGCGGTGATTGGAGACGGTTCACTTGGCGGCGGCATGGCGTTTGAAGCGCTTAATCATGCCGGTGGCAATGATAATAATCTGCTTGTGATTCTAAATGACAATGAAATGTCGATTGCGCCCAATGTAGGTGCTATGTCATCCTATTTGGCACGGATTATCACGGATAAGAATTACACCCATGCTAAA
>JALSGX010000107.1 GCA_026982535.1 Ghiorsea sp.
AGTGTGGCAAGATAAACCTTCGCCTTCATTTTCCAGCCAACCTTTTGCTGACATATTGTTGCGAGCAGCATATCAATCTGTCGTACGCCTAGATGAAGCTCAAGCGCAAGCCTTGTGTGATTTGGTCAAAGCTTGGTTTAGGGAAGTTCTGAACAAGTCATGAATGTATATATTGTATCCAGTCCACCCAAACTCTGCGTTGTGAGTTTGAGCAATAGCCTTGCTATTCCATGCAACTCACGCCTTGATTTTGAATGCCCTGAAATACAATTTACTGCATCCAGACTTATTCAGAACTTCCCTAAGGCGGTGAAACATCATGTTTGAGTTCGTATGGTGGTGGATGTTATTGCTTTTGCCCTTGCCTTGGTTGGTGCAACGCTTGTTTGCAGTCAAACAAGAAGAGCAAGCTCAAGCAGGTCTGTTTATCCCTTTTGCCGATGATTTAAGGGCAATCACGGCAACGCAAACCAGCCTACGGAAACATCACAAGTATGGTTATCTATTGTGGTTGGCATGGCTATTTTTGCTTGTGGCGGCAGCACGCCCACAATGGTTGGGTGAGCCTGTGGAACTATCCCGAAGCGGTCGTGATTTGATGTTGGCGATTGATTTATCAGGCAGTATGCAAACCCAAGATTTTGTGTTGTCTGGGCAACAGGTGGATAGATTGACCGCCACCAAAGCCATTGCCAGCGATTTTATTGCACGGCGAGAAGGCGACCGTGTGGGCTTGATTTTGTTTGGTGCGCAAGCCTACTTGCAAACACCACTTACCTTTGATCGTAAAACCGTCAACCAATTTTTAAGTGAAGCCGTGATTGGGTTGGCAGGTAAAGAAACCGCGATTGGTGATGCCATTGGTTTAGCCGTCAAACGCTTGCAACATGTGAAAAACGCGCAGGATTTGGTGTTGATTTTGCTCACCGATGGGGTGAACACCGCAGGTGCACTCAAACCTGAAGAAGCGGTGAAACTGGCAAAACAAATTGGCTTACGCATTTATACCATTGGTATTGGTGCGGATAGAATGGCAGTGCGCTCCTTTTTTGGCACACAAATGGTAAATCCTTCTGCGGATTTGGATGAAGCTATGCTGCAAAACATTGCTGATGAGACGGGCGGGCAGTATTTCCGAGCCAAAGACACCCAAGCTTTACAACAGATTTATGCCTTGATTGACAAGCTGGAGCCCGTGGCAAGGGATAGCCAAACATTCCGCCCTGTGCGTGCATTGCTGGTGTATCCATTGGCAGCAAGCTTTATCTTATTACTACTGCTGTTGTGGTTAAGGAAGCGGGGGTAAAGATGGACTTCCTTCATGATTTTCACTTTTTGCGCCCTTGGATGTGGCTTTTGCTGATTCCTGCTGTGGCATTGCTGTATGTGCGCCATCAGCAAGCAGGTATGGGCGCATGGCAAAAGCTGGTTGCCCCTGAATTGTTGGCATATTTGCAGGCAGGTCGCCCGCACGAGGTGTCCAGAACAAAGCTATTGGGTTTAGGCATGTTGCTTGCGCTGATGGTGGCGGCATTGGCGGGTCCTGTATGGCAAAAGATGCCGCAACCTGTGTATAGCCAAGATTCAGCTTTGGTGGTGGTCTTGGATTTATCGGCATCCATGAATGCGCAAGACATCAAACCCGACCGCTTAACCCGTGCCAAGCAGAAGTTGACCGACTTATTGCACTTGCGCAAAGAAGGGCAAACCGCATTGGTGGTGTTTGCAGGCTCGGCATTTGTGGTCACACCGCTCACCGATGATAACGAAACGATTTTATCTCAATTGCAAGGACTGACCACCGATATTAT
This sequence comes from Ghiorsea sp., assembly GCA_026982535.1. Taxonomy (GTDB): domain Bacteria; phylum Pseudomonadota; class Zetaproteobacteria; order Mariprofundales; family Mariprofundaceae; genus Ghiorsea. The sequence continues at coordinate 1,812 of JALSGX010000107.1, forward strand.
GCCTGTGCAGGGTGGTGATATAGATGCAGGGCTTGGCAAAGCCAAAGCCATGTTGAGGCAGGCATCCATGCAGCATGGCAATATCTTGGTGTTGACCGATTCAGATGATTATTCGGAGTCTATGGTTGAGCAGGTGACACAAGCAGGGTTTAACATTCATGTGATTGGTGTGGGCACAACTGATGGTGCACCTATTCCGCAAGCAGGCGGTGGTTTTATCAGCGATGCTTCAGGAAGCATTGTGATTGCCAAGCTGAATGAACAAAAGCTGCAACGCTTGGCATTGCTTGGGCAGGGGGCATATCATCGCTTGAGTATTGATGATTCAGATATTGCCATGCTCATTCAACCTACAGTGCAAGAACAGCTTGAATCCAGCGAGCAACGCGATGCCAGCTTTGATGTGTGGCAAGAAGAAGGGCATTGGTTGCTTATTTTGGTAATCCCTTTGTTTGCCTTGTTGTTTCGCCGTGGTGCGTTGGTGGCTGTGTGCATCATGCTTTGGCAGCCTGCACCATCTCAAGCAGGCATTTGGCAAGATTTGTGGCAAACGCCTGATCAACAAGCGGAACAACTGATGCAGCAAAAGGATTATGCCAATGCCTACAAAACCTTTGAAAACCCTGCATGGAAAGCAGCGGCTGCATACCGTAATCATGATTATCAAGCAGCCATTGATGCGTTTCAAGATATTGAACAACCCAATGCTGATGATTGGTATAATTATGGCAATGCCCTGGCGCATGCGGGTAAGTTGGATGAAGCGATAACCGC
>JALSGX010000108.1 GCA_026982535.1 Ghiorsea sp.
TGGTGAACTATCACCGCTCGATATGTGGTACCGTGAGCTGCGTCAAATTCCCAAGCTAGACCGTGAAGAAGAAGCAAGGCTCACCAAGTTGTGGGCTGAAGAAAAAGATTTGCAAGCTGCCCAACGTTTATTACTGGGCAACCTTCATGCCGTAGCTGCGATTGCCCGCGAATACCGCCATTTTGGTTTGCCCGAGATGGACTTGATTCAAGAAGGCACCATTGGGCTGATGAAAGCCATCCATCGCTTTGACCCAGAACGTGGGTTTAGACTGATGACCTACGCATCATGGTGGGTGCGCGCAGCTATTCACGATTATATTTTGAAATCGTGGAGCATTGTGAAAATGGGAACCAATAAAATGCAACGGCGTGTGTTTGCAGGCTTAAAAAAAGCCAAACATGCCATTGCTGCCATTGAAGGGCGATTGGATGAAGAAGTTGCCAATGAATATGGTATCTCAGGGTCTGAGTTTCAGAATATTGCCCACTCTTTTTTACAACGTGATGTTTCTTTGGACACCGAAGCCGAAGAAGGTGGCGGCAGCATGGTTATGGCATTGCCATCACCCGATGCACACCCTGAAGAACAAATTATTGAGGCAGACTGGAGTAGCCATCAAAGTGGCTTGCTTCATGATGCCATGGCGGACTTATCAGACAGAGATAGGCTGATTATCACCCGCCGTCATTTAAGCGAAGAGCCCGACACACTCAAAGACTTAGCAGAGGAGCTGGGCATCAGCATTGAGCGGGTTCGCCAACTTGAAGCGCGCGCCATGAAGAAGCTCAAAGCATCCTTAACGTGAAACAAAATCAAAAGTCTATCATATTAATGATGCTCACTGCCATCACGTTTGTTGGTGGTTATCTTTTTCTTCGCTATGCCTACCGTGTAACCGATAGCCTTCCCTTTGCGCAAGAGGTTGTATTGATTGTACTCGGCACAGTAGCAACGGTGCTTATTACCGCACTGCTACTAAATAAACAGACAGAAGTTGAAATCGAAAAAGAGCAAACCATTAAATTTCTTGATCTGAAAACACAAAGCTATGAACAGCTTATTCAGCGAATTGAAGATATGTCGGTTGCCGACAATATTACAGAAGCTGATTTAATGCGCTTACGTTTTATCACACACCGTTTAGCTATTGTTGCCTCACCTGCTGTCTTAAAAGAATATCACAGCTTTTTATCAGTTCTTGGAGAGAGTACAGAGGATGGAGTTATAGGTAACGACTATGAACAAGTTTCAACTGCATTGGCAAAACTTACCGTCGCTATTCGCGCTGACTTACTGGGTGAATCAGACTCACTTTCCGGACATACAAAACATCATATACGTACCATGATTTTAAATAATGCAGGCGAATCATCAGATTTAAAAATTCAAAACCAAAGCAACCAATAAAGGCAGCCATAGACTGCCAATACTGGTTCATTCAAGTTATCCCTTACTGCCTTTAAGTAAGTGCTCAACTCTGTTTCTCAACTTATCAAATAAACCTTGCTGATCCTCATCCCGAGCAATTGCTTTTTCAATATTATCAATGGCATCATAAAAAGGTTCGAAGCTATCTTCATCGCCATAACCTCAAGTTTGTGCCCACTCAAGCTGTTTTCTTGTTTCTTGAAACAGACCTTGAAGGGTCTTATTGTCTTCATCACTGCGTTCTTTTTTTGCCAAGCTCTCTGCAGCTGCCAATGTATTTTGCGCCCGAAGTACAGGCAGTGGGATAATATCATCAATCATAACAACTGTGGATAAAGAGCTTTGCAAGGCAGCTTTGGCTTCCACGATTTTATCCGCTTGGATAAGTGGAACAATTGCTTTAATAGCGCCTGGATATGTTGCCAAAGGTAGGTTTACCGTGCGCACCACAATCTCACTTGCCACATCTCTAATCAAGTGTCTTGCTTGCTGTAGCTGACCATCACCCAACAGTTTTTTTGCTTCTTTTCGTATAGCTTTTACAGACTTTTCATCACCCGCATAGTCCTGCACAATCATTTGCACATCTACAGGCGCCAATGCCAGGTCTGGATGTTGAGCAATCAGCAGCTCTAATTTTCCTGTCACCAAGGCAAGTGTATCAAGTGCATCTTGTTTTTGACCTTGTTCCAACTGATGCAAGGCAAGATTGGTTTTCTCCAATGCCTGAACGGCATCTTCCAACACCTTCACTTTATCCACCTTCGCTTGCTGCTGGGTTATATTACTTGAAGGTTCCTGTTTATTGTTTGCCCACGCAGGTGTTGCAAGCATTGCTGCAACGATTGCTGGGATAATATACGATTTTAATTTCATTATCGTTTCTCCTTTATTAATGTCGTGATATTCACGCCTTACTTTTGTAAGCATCAATAAAGAAGTTTCAACGATTGAAAATCAGAAACAAAAACCCTATACAATAGAGCTTTTTATATTACGCAATAAATTCAGCTTCGATTTCAGCAACCTGCCCTTCTTCATGGTTCACTTGGGCAAGTTTGAAAACAAACGCCCAAAACTTATCTTCAGTTTCAAAATAAGCATGATTATTAAGGTAGTTCACCAGAACACCCTGCTCGGTGGTTT
>JALSGX010000109.1 GCA_026982535.1 Ghiorsea sp.
GCTGTAATACATTACTTGGTACTGTTGTAGTTCCCTCTCTCACCCCAAATGGCTATACTCCATCGATAACCGAGGTATATCTACGATGAGTTGTAGTTCCCTCTCTCACCCCAAATGGCTATACTACACTTGGTCTAAGCCCCTGTTCTGATTACAAGAACAGGGGCTAAAACAAGACAAAAACTATGCTCAAAACAGCAACATTTGGTCGGAATGCCTCTTTTTTTCCTGCCTTCTCGGGGAACCCACCAGCATTTTCATGCTGGCAAACTGCTTCTCTGTCACCGTTAAACTACGAACAGAACCTTCTGGAGGCAAATTGGCTTGCAAGCGTTTCAAATGCTTCTTTTCTGCATCTATGCCACTGACCACCCTGCCATACACCGACCATTGCAACATATCATAACCATCATGGATTAAGAAGCGGCGAAACAAGGTATAAGCTCGTTTATCTGCTTTGGTTGTGGTGGGTAAATCAAAAAAAACAAGTATGCGCATAAATCGCCTCGTACTTTGGCTCATGCTTCATGGTCGTGCATAGACAAAGCGATTAACTCGGGCAACTCCAGCAACTTTTCATCCTTATACTGCATCACCCTAAGCAAACTTTGAATACTTTGCTCAATCGCTGCCAATACCGTCATATGTCCTCGGGGCATGGCTATATCATGGTGCAACAAACGAACCAAACCCACTTTATCGGTTGGTGTTAAACCCGAATTCTTATCATCCGCCAAGCTTGCCACATGCAAGTCCACCACTGGGCGAAATGCCTCAATCACATCATCTGCAAGATTAAACGCATTTTGTTCACTAGCATGATGAATACCCAAAGAAGGAAAAAGACCATACGCCACCAAGCCCCGAGCAATACAGCCCCTAAGCACAGCATAACCATAATTAAGCGCAGCATTCACCCAACACACATCACTGCGTCCAAAACCTTTGCCAAATAATTGCGCAAAATAAAACGCAGCCGCTTGACTTTCCATCATGGTGCTATCGCCAGAACGCACTTGGCTAACAAAAGCAACCATGCGTTGCCCGCCCTGCTTACCCATCAAATCCAAGCATATCCCTTGATTGGCAATTTTTTGCCGCACCATCACTGCCCAAGTTCGTTTGGCTAAAGGTCTGCTTAAGCGCATTTGCCAGCGCAACACTTGCGTTGCCCTCGAGTGCTGCAAAAAAGGAAGCAATACCGCATTGGGATGATGCGTATCATCGGTGCTAAACAAACTAATGCCATATTCACCACAAGCAGACAGTACACCATGCGTGATAGTGATTTCTCGATGCGCCAATACAATCACGGCAATATCTTCAAATGGCACACGCACATGCTCTTTCTGCTGCACCACCAGCGCACACTGCTCACGCCTTAAGCGAGCAGGATGCACAATCATAATGCTACGCCAAGCCATGCCTTTGCTCGGCAGGGGCAGGATAAATATGCCCAAGCACATCCACATGGTATTTCTCAAATGATAATGCTGTTTTCACGCCAATACCTTCAATCAACCCTCGCTTATCATTGGCAATGGGCTTATCAGGGTCTTTGGTGTAGGCGCGTTGGCTGATCGTGCCTTCTCCCATCACATCCCTATCATGTAAAGCCAAAGTTACATTCCCAGTTCCACTATGGCAGCCTCGATAATACCCCATCCGCACTGGCTTCTTGCCCTTAAATGTAATACGAATCAAATCATTGGGATGCAGTGAAAATAAGAATGTATAGTTCTCATCCATCTCTATCCACTCATCTTGGCTTTTGCCTTGAACAATGGCTTTATTGGGCAATCCTGTGACCAAATGGTACGCATAAACAGGCACCAAATAATAGCGATGATTATCCCTATGCTGAAACACATCTACCCGAATCATTTTATCATTCTTCGCCAACCCGCCACGCACTTCCACGCCCGAAAGCTTATCAATCATCATGGTAACCGAGCGTACAATAGGCCCTGTAGGGTTGCCCTGTTTATCGGGTTTTCTGGGTAATGCTCTAAGCTGCGCAATTTGCGCGTGTTCTTCTGCTGTTAAAGGGCGTTTATCCTTGCCCCGACCTGCTGCCGCTTCAATGGCTTTGGCTTGCTTTTCTCGTGCATCACGCCCAGCCACCCACTGCCGAAGATAAGCATAGAGCTTGGCATTACGGTGCGGATCAACCAGTTTATCAATATCAGATTCTTTTAATTGCTCCACCAAGACCCGCTGCGTTGCCGCACCTTTCTCCTTCAAGGCTGGCGGTTGCCCATAAATGGTGTCTTTATGCGCTGCGCGCTTATTTCTGCGCTGCGGCGCACGAGAGACAAACAAGGGTCGCAATATGGCAAGTGTTGAATCGGGATAAGTGCCGTAGCTTTCCACAATGCGTTGCAACTGATACATATCATCTTCAAACACTCGCGTCATCAACTCATCACGAAAATGTGCCCAAGGCTTGGGAAAGTCTTTTTCCAATCTATCCAGCAAGGCTTCATCGATGATTTCGCCCGTAGTCACATCAACAGCACCCTTTTCTGCATACTTGACCTCATTGCGCCTTGCATAATCAGACAGTCGTT
>JALSGX010000110.1 GCA_026982535.1 Ghiorsea sp.
CCTATGAATGTATCATTGTTTTGTGTGGGCTCAGGAGGCATGCCAGCAGTATGGGCATATGCTTCACGCCGTGCACTTAAAGTCCGGCGCATAAACCAGAAAATAGCAAAGGCAATACCACCAATAAGCAGAATATCAAATAAGTTAATACCATCAAAAGCTCCACCAAAGAACATTGCACCCAACAAACCACCCATAGCTAGGCCGCCGAGCATCCCCATCATGCCGCCAGTGCGAGAGCCTGAGTTTACACCTTGTGTAGGTGCTGATTTTTGCTTGCCAATGCCTTGTTGGGGTGCGGGCTTGGAAAAGCTTTTTTGTTTTTTGAATGATTTACCAAAGCTCATACCGCCACCAAAGCGTTTGGCTTCGGCTGTAGTACTTAGCCCTGTGACACTGATAAATATAGCTAATAAGCTGAAAACAATCATGTTTTTCATAATAAATAAACCCTATGTGTGAACTTTATTTTTGATTTGTGCGGTTGCAGCCTGAAACATCTGCCTGCGCAGCGCCTTATCCTCAACATCTTGCAAGCTTTCGGCAAGTATGCGTAGTTCACGGCAGCTTATATGCTGCTGAATCTTTACTTTTTGGCTTTCTCGAATACCTGCGCCAGGTTGTATGCGGGTCCAGACTTTGGTCAACCCTTGCAGCTTACATCGCTTAAAGCACGCAATACGAATATCATGGTGCATGTCATGGTGAATCATGTTGGCAAACACACTATGATCAACAGCAATGACCAGAGCCAAAGTTCCATCGGCTTGTGGTTCAATAGCGATAGGTTCACTGCGTTCAGCCAGCATTGTACCGACAACATCGTGCCAATGCCTGCGTAAGATTGCCACACCAGTCAAGCGTTGCATACGCTTGGCATTAATCACTTTATTCAAGCTGATACTAAGCCGTTGAAGATCGGATGTGTTGCGTGTTCTGCGGTGGGGTGCCATGTTTTATGTCTCTAAACTTAGAAAGGCAGCTTTTTGCCACCCAAAATATGGGCATGCAGGTGAAACACTTCTTGTCCGCCACCTTCGCGAACATTAATCACTACGCGATAACCTGCTTCTAGGTTTAGCACATCATTGGCAACATGGTTCACCCTGTCCATGAGTGTGCCAAGCAAAGCAGGGTCTTTGGCATCGGCAAGGGTAGGGATGTGTGTTTTCGGAATCACCAACACATGGGTCGGTGCTTTGGGATGAATATCGTTGAATGCAAACACATCATCATCTTCATACACTTTCTGCGAAGGAATTGCGCCTTCGATGATTTTACAAAATAAACAGTCACTCATGTTCTCTTCCTTTATTCAGGTTTTTTTTGGTAAACATTAGCCTAAAATCTTCTAGAAACTGTACAATTTGAGCTGGGGTCACAGCTTGACATTGTTTGAGATATTCAGGCGAAAAGTGTTGGACAGGGCGTTGGTTTTTGTTCACAACAGTGCCTCCAAAGCTTTAATATCTTCTATATCCTGTGGTCTTGCAGCTTTTTGTTTCATTACAATCAAGTCGGGCTTACTCAAAACGGTGACTTGTTGATGCCCCAGTTGTTTGGTTTCCACAGTTTTGTTTTTTAAGTCTTCAGTGATAATAATATCAACACACTCGCTTAAATCATTAGCATTAACAAAAGACCAGGCAATTAAATGTTTATCTTGGATGTATTGTTCCCGGTTTTGAAATAAATCATGCGCATGAATGGGTAGCCTAGGTTGTAAACCAAGGTTGAGTAACACCTTTTCAGCTTTGGAAAATGATTCTTTATCCAGTGTAATAATCAAGTCCACATCAATTGTGCCTCGAATAGCACCATGCAATGCTACAGCATACCCACCAACCAATGCATAAGGTAGATTGGCTTTGGCAAAGGCTTGGGTGATGCGGAGTAGAAACATAAGTCGATTTATACCTTGTTTGCTTAAACATTTGAATGTTTAGTTATGGATAATCAATTTCTCTTTTTCAATTTTGCTTAATTGCTTGATATTGAATTCAAGCTTCAAAGCATCGGAATGACTACCCACTTCTTGTTGATACACCAATTCAAGTGGCGCTTTGCCTCGTAAAAACTTTGCACCTTTGCCTGCTTGGTGTTCGCTAAATCGTCGCGCCACATCGGTGGTGATACCCGTGTAAAGTACACCGCCTTTGCAGCGAATCATGTAGAGATACCATGTTGGTTTGTTGCTCATCTTATTGTAATGCGACTAAAGTCACATCTCCTTGGAAGTGAGGCTTTAGCCTCGCATAGATACTGGTTTTATTCATTGATTTGAACCACACCCCGTCACGATGTGACACCCCTCTAACCAGAGGGGAATCATTTCCATTCAGTTGTGAAGGGGTGGCAGCGAAGCTGACGGGGTAGCGCTTTACTGCCGCGTTAATGTATTCGTATCCGTATGCTCAAAGGTTTTGCTGTAAATATCCAACATCATGGCTTGATTATATTTGAGCGTATCACCTTGGATGGTGAAGGTTTGCGTAAAGGCTGTGGTTTTAGCTTTTT
>JALSGX010000111.1 GCA_026982535.1 Ghiorsea sp.
GCCTTCAAGCATCAAAGTCAAAGATGTGTATTGGCAGGTGCTGCTCTTTCAGAATAAACACAACCATATTTGGCTAGAGCAACGCCCCAAACACGGCATTTGGGCAGGGCTTTGGGCACCACCTATTGTTGAACTTGCACAAAAACCTGAAACCAAACCTGATTATATTCACCAACTCACCCACCGCCGCTTACACCTTTACATCAGCAATGAACACAACAAACCCACAGGCAAAGGGCAGTGGTTTAAGTCTTGGGAAGGGCTTGCTGTGCCTACTGGCATTCATAAATTGTTTGAACAAAAGGTATAAATGTTAAGCGACATTACATCTTTTCACTTCAAGGGTTATGACTTCTTCATCAAACGCGATGAACTGATTCACCCTCTGCTTAGTGGCAACAAATACCGCAAATTTTATACACTTATCCAAACACCCGCAGACACTTACAACACCATCATCTCCTACGGTGGCAGTCAATCCAATGCCATGCTTGCCATTGCTGCCTTATGCCATCAAAAAGGCTGGGCATTTGCATATATCTGTAAGCCGCTGCCCCAACACTTAAAAGCAAAGCCAACAGGCAACCTTAAAGCAGCTCTTGATTTGAACATGCAATTGATTGAAGCCAGTGATTACGATACAAAAGTTTCATCGCTCAAAAATAGCGGCAAAACATTGCTCATCCCCCAAGGTGGGGCAGACCCATTGGCACAGGCAGGCATCATGCAACTGGGTAACGAAATCACAACATGGCAAGCCACACAAAATATCGACAAGCTCAACATCGTCACCCCATCAGGCACTGGCACAACAGCCTTTTATCTTGCTCAAACATTGCCCAACTGCCAAATCATCACCACCGCTTTGGTGGGTGACAACACCTACCTTAAACAACAAATGCAACAACTTGGCAACATTCCCAACAACCTCACCTTACTTGAATCAAGCAAAAAATATCGTTTCGCCAAACCTTACCCTGAATTCCTTCAAACTTATGAAGAACTTAAACAAAATGGTGTTGAGTTTGATTTAATTTACGCGCCGCTGATGTGGCAAACCTTGCTGGACAATATGCAGCATATCCAAGGCACAATATTGTATGTGCATAGCGGTGGTTTAACGGGTAATGCAACCATGCTAGCCCGATACAATTTGAGCTTATAGACCATAGGAAACACGGCTTTAGCCGTGTATCATTACACGCAAGAGCTTAGCGCGGCTAAAGCCGCACTTCCTGTAGCATGCCGCCTCCCCTTTGTTAAGCTGCGCCTGAGCGTCTTGCGGCAAAAGGATAAAGCGCAGTAACACGCGCCCTTTTGCTGCAAGCAAGCGAAGGAAATAAGCAGCTTGTAAAGGGCATTTTCTTTGGTTCGTTTCTTTGATGGCAAAGAAATGAACAAAAAAGCATTGAACAAATACACTAAGCATAGTTGTATCACCCTATGAAACGACTCATTACTATACTTATCCTAACATACTCTCAAATCAGCTATGCCAACACTTTACCCCAACAAAACATGGTCGCATCCGCGCATCCCCTTGCCACCCAAGCTGCCATCAATATCTTCAAACAAGGCGGCAATGCCTTTGATGCTGCGGCAGCTTTGGCACTCACCATTGGTGTGGCAGAGCCCACAGGCTCAGGCATTGGCGGCGGTGGTTTTTTCCTTTTGTATATCGCCAAAGAAGATAAATATATCATGCTTGATGCGCGGGAAATGTCGCCCACCTTGGCTGAAAATGGTGAAATCTATACCAAGCAATCCAGCATTGATGGAGCGCAATCGGCAGGTGTACCTGGGCTGATTGCAGGCGTTGATCACCTTATTCAAAAGTATGGCAAACTAAGCAGGCAGCAAAACAGCCAAGCCGCCATCCACATCGCCGAACATGGCTTTAAGGTCTCCAAACATTATCAGCGCATTGCCAAATGGCGGCAAAAGGTATTGCAAACGGGTAGCGCACGAAACATCTATTTGCACAACGGCAACATCCCCAAAATCGGCAGCTTGATTAAGCAGCCCCAACTTGCCCAAACACTCAAACGCTTTGCCAAGTTTGGCGCAGATGACTTTTATCGGGGTGAAACGGCCAAACGATTGGTTGCCGACATGAAAAAGGATGGTGGTTTGATTCGCCTTGATGATTTGCAAGCGTACAAAGTTATCGAACGGCAGCCCATTTCATTCCACTATCAAGGCTATCAATGGATTTCCGCAAGCTTACCATCATCGGGCGGCATGGTGCTTGCTGAAACCTTGGGTATTCTAAAGGATGATGATTTAAGGGAATTGTCTGAAGTGGAACGCACCCATCTACTCATCGAAGCCATGAAACGGGCATACAAAGACCGCAATGAGTTCTTGGGTGATAGTGATTTCGTGGACATTCCTGACCTGCTCAATCCCAAACGCTTACACAAACTTCGCCAGAGCATTACGGATAAAGCCACGCCTGCCACAGCATTGATTGCCGACCCATCGGGTAA
>JALSGX010000112.1 GCA_026982535.1 Ghiorsea sp.
GTGAGGCTTTAGCCTCGCCTCTCAAAAAACGAAATGTAAGGCTTTGGCTTTATGTTTGGTACAGTTTTCCTGTTTGTTTGAAGTCATACGAGGCTAAAGCCTCGCTTCCAAGGTTAAGAAGATTACAAAGCTTTGTGTTCACTATAGTTTAAGTCAATATCAAGTGACACGCTAGATTTTTTGCTACAGAGAAGATGTTGAAGTTTTATCCATTGAGAAAGCGGCAAAGTATGGCTATCTTTTCCGCATCAAACATGTGGTGACTATCCTGTTGCCCAATCTTTTTATCAAAAAGGACTCAAAGATCATGACAAGACTGTTTAACTTTAGTGCAGGGCCAGCCATGCTGCCAACTGCAGTGATTGAGCGTGCGCAACAAGAAATGCAAGACTGGAACGGCTCAGGTATGTCGGTCATGGAAATGAGCCATAGGGGCAAGGAGTACATGTCTATTGCGGGTAAAGCCGAGCAAGACTTGCGCGATATTATGAGCATTCCCGATAATTATAAGGTGTTGTTCCTTCAAGGTGGGGCATCTTCGCAATTTGCCATGGTTCCGCTTAATCTTTTGGGTGATAAAACCAGTGCGGATTATATCAATACAGGTATGTGGTCGAAAAAAGCCATTGCTGAAGCTAAGCGTTATTGCGATGTGAATATTGCGGCAGATACATCAGAAAGCGGCTTTACCACTGTGCCCAGTCAAGCAGAACTCAAGCTAAACCCTGATGCAGCTTTCGTGCATTACACACCCAATGAAACCATAGGTGGCGTTGAGTTTGATTATATTCCAGACACAGGTGATGTGCCGCTGGTTGCGGATATGTCTTCCACCATTTTATCTCGCCCCATTGATGTGTCGAAATTTGGTGTGATTTATGCGGGTGCGCAGAAAAATATTGGTCCTGCGGGATTGTGTATTGTGATTATCCGTGAAGATTTGCTGGGCAATGCGGCAGAAAATACACCTGCGATGTTCAACTATAAAATCCATGCAGATCATGCTTCCATGTATAACACGCCACCCACTTATAGCTGGTATATGGCGGGTTTGGTGTTTGAATGGATCAAGGAGCAGGGCGGATTAAAGGTCATGGGTGAAGTCAATGCTCGTAAAGCTGCGAAGTTGTATGCTGCTATTGATGATAGCGATTTTTATGCCAATCCTGTATCTCCTGCCAATCGCTCTTGGATGAATGTGCCGTTTACCTTGGCAAATGCAGATTTGGACGAAGCTTTTCTTCAAGGCGCAGCCAAGCAAGGTTTAATCACCCTTAAAGGACATCGCTCTGTGGGTGGTATGCGTGCCAGTATTTATAATGCTATGCCAGAAGAAGGTGTGGATGCGTTGATTGCATTTATGCAAGATTTTGCAAAAACAAACGGATAGGGGCGGCTTATGAGCCTGAAAGTTTGGATAGCGGATAAAATGAGCGAGCGAGCTGTGGAAGTGTTTCATTCGCATGGTATTGAAGTGGATTATAAGCCAGGGCTTTCGCTTGAAGCACAAATCCATATCGCAGGTGATTACGATGGTATTGCTGTGCGCTCATCTACCACGCTTCAAGGCGAGCTTTTGGATGCAGCAAAAAATGTGAAAGTGATTGGCAGAGCTGGCATTGGTGTGGACAACATTGATGTAGAAGCCTGCTCTCGGCGTGGTATCGTGGTCATGAATACACCCTTTGGCAACACCATTACCACTGCGGAGTTGGCTGTTGCGCATATTGTTGCCGCGGCACGACAAATCCCGCAAGCCACAGCATCGACCAAGGCTGGCAAGTGGGAAAAGACCAAGTTTATGGGCATGGAACTCACGGGCAAAAAAGCAGGTGTGATTGGTGCGGGCAACATTGGTGCCATTGTGTGTGATCGCCTCAAAGGACTGCATTTGTCAGTGTTTGTGTATGATCCATTTATCTCGGATGAGCGGGCAGCAGCCATGGGTGTGACCAAGGTGGATAGTGTGGCAGAGCTTGCAGCCATGGTGGATATTTTAACCATTCATGTACCCTTGATTGATGCAACCCGAAATCTGATTGATGCTGATATTTTGCAGCGTATGAAAAAAGGCTCGATTTTGGTGAACTGCGCACGAGGTGGCATTGTGGATGAAGATGCTTTGTATGATGCGTGTCAATCTGGGCATTTAAGGGCTGCGGCATTGGATGTGTTTGCAACTGAGCCAGCATACGAAAACAAGTTGTTTGCATTGGATAACATCACCTGCACACCGCATATCGGGGCAAGTAGTGATGAAGCGCAAGAAAATGTAGCGGTGCAAATTGCTGAGCAAATGGCAGACTATCTGCTCACGGGAAGTATTCAAAATGCGGTGAATGTCCCATCTTTATCCAAAGAGGAAGCCAAGGGCTTGGCACCTTTTATGGGTCTTGCCAGCGCATTAGGTCAGTTTATGGGTCAGGTGATGCGCCCTGGTTATGATAAGGTGACTATTCGC
>JALSGX010000113.1 GCA_026982535.1 Ghiorsea sp.
TACGGAAGTCGGCACCATTACGATTCCATAAGCGCTCGTTCAGGGCTGGAGGCTTAATCACCCTCCAGTCTTACCTGCTTATGGCGGCAACCCGCATGAGGCTCATTTGAGGTAGAGCAATGCGGGTTTATCTGCTTTAATTGCCACACTGGTGGAAGGAGGTGTGGTGATGAAGGTTGATGTGCTGGTGCAAAATGTGTCTGATCAGTGTATTCCTAATTTGGTGGCAGCCAAGACATACCAGCCGCAACGCATCATTTGGATTTATACACCTGAAAAAGAAAACATACTGAAACGGCTGCAACAAGCGGTGCATGGCGTTCGTCAAGAAACTTGGCAAGTGAATGCAAGGGATAGCCAAGCTTTGGCATCGGTGTTGGGGCAAAGGTTTTCCAACCTCAAAGCCAGTGGCAAAGTGGTTTATCATCTTACCAGTGGCACAAAATCAATGGCTTTGCAGGGCATGTATGCGCTGATGAAGCAATCACACTTGAGTGCGACCGGTGTAGTGATGGATCCGCAAAGTCAGCATTTTGATGCCGTTTTGCCCAAAGCAGCTAATAATCAAACGCCATGTGTAAGCTTGGGCTTTAATCAGATTTTACATGTACATGGTTCCAAGCGAAAAGATAAGTCTGGGCGGAGTATGGAGATTGTGTTGCCACATTATGATGCGATTCAGAAGCTCCGATTACTCAACCCAGTCTTGATGCGAGATTTGAAGGATGTTGATGTGTGCAAGAAAGAAGAGGCGCAAAGGAATGGCGGGTTTTATTTTTTGCGCCAGAACAAAGCACTTACATCCAACATACAACAAGGTTTGCATATAGCCCAAGACATTGGTGTGATTAAAGGGCTTAACATTCAGGGTAATCAGTTTGCTTTTCAAACTGTTTATACAGATAACCCCATTAAATATATTCGTAATGTTTGGATGGAGGATTGGGTGACTGCGGTACTGGCTAAACATAATGATGGGAACTGGAAAGGCGGGTTTAGTGGGATTGAAGTAAGCATTAAACAATATGAAAACTATCAAGAGTTTGATTTTTTGGGTGCGAGGAAGAATCACCTTGTTTATTGGTCATGTAAAAACACAAGCAAACTATCTTCCGCACAGTTATTTGAAATTGATGCCTTGAAAGATGAAGTGGGGGGAAGAGATTTTCATATTGCGGGCTTGGTACATACGGCAGAAATCAAAGAAGGGCTAAAGCAGAAAGCCAAGCGGCTGGGGTTGCATTTGGTGAATGTGTTGGATGCCGATGCTGAAGAAAAATTGGTGCGTATCAGTTGTCGATGAATAACACAGCATTACCTGTTCAGACATTAACTTTTTCATTTTCCTTGCCGCAAGGTTGGCATGATGAGCCGCTGAGTGTGGCATGCAGGCTTCGTGGCGCACTGGGCTTATCGCTTGCCAAACAGTGCTGCTTTTATGATGCACAACATACGCAATGTGAAACATGTGATAAGCGCCCGCATTGCCATTACGGGCAAATGTTCAAAACACCACAAAATATGCAGCTTGAGCAACAACTCAAGGTGGGGTGTTTACCGCACACATGGTCGCTAGAGATCAACCAAATGGGTTTACTGTGGCAAGCTAGGCTGCACTTGGCAGGTATGGC
The DNA here is from genome assembly GCA_026982535.1 of Ghiorsea sp. Taxonomy (GTDB): domain Bacteria; phylum Pseudomonadota; class Zetaproteobacteria; order Mariprofundales; family Mariprofundaceae; genus Ghiorsea. The sequence goes on from JALSGX010000113.1 coordinate 1,632, forward strand.
GATAGCGCATGCCGCATCTTGGCAACATGCGATTGAATCGCTGCCGTTTCCCCTGTCGTGGCATGGCAAGACATGGTGGGAAGAAGATTTTGTGCATCAATGGCAATCGGCAACGCCTGTACGCCTTAAGTTGCAAGGGCGCAATCCTAAAGGTGAATCAGAGCTGGCAGAAGCATTGGTAAAATCTGTGGTGAGCAAGAGTAAAATGTTGGCAAGTATGCACCACTTGGATTTACCCAATACATTTATTGATGCGCCTTCTTGCACCAGTCATGCCTGGTGCGAGCCCAAAAGCTTTGAATGCGGCAAGCGAATAAGTAAAGATGTGGCAGGCTGGATGGTGAGTGTTGCATGGGCAGAAGATACGCCCCCTGATTGGTTATCATGGTTAAACCTCGCTTTCGTGCTAGGGGTTGGGCGACAAACCACATTCGGCTTGGGTCGGTTTGTGGGCAAATAGGTGCGCTTAGGTGTTTTTTGAGAGCCACCAAGCACTGGCTAATTCAATAGACTTGTCCTGTTTTAGAGTACAAGGGTTGTCCGCTTTGAATTGGTTTGAAGTCATGACGGCTAAAGATACAAGAGCCCTTTATTCCGCTGATAAAAGCTATAAAAGTTCTTCACATTCCAACCGTCATATTGGTTGCGATACAGCTCGGTTAAACGCAATGCCTCATCGACTGGTGCGCAGCGGTTGGAGGCTTGCGTTAAACGCTTATCCAACAACCCTGCCTCACCTTCTTCACGGTAGCGGGCAATATATCGCCGAAAGTTGCGACCACCCATACCCAAGAGCTG
>JALSGX010000114.1 GCA_026982535.1 Ghiorsea sp.
TCTTAAATCCTTAGAGTTCATGATATATGTGCCGTGCTCATCTTCAAAAATTGGCATTTCTTCACCAGGTCTCCCTTCTTCTTCCAATAAATAGACTTTATCAGCAAGCGGGTGACGAGGTAAATCGCCGCAACTGGAAGGTACAGGGGTAAAGGGTTGTGGATTCATGAAGTCGTTGAGGTCTTTCATGTTGATCACATCACCACTTATATCTTCTTTGCCTTCTTTCATGCCATATTTCCAGCGGCAAGCATTGGTGCATGTGCCTTGGTTGGCATCTCTATGGTTGAAGTAACCCGATAATAAGCAACGCCCTGAATACGCCATGCAAAGCGCGCCATGAACAAAAACTTCCAGCTCCATATCAGGGCATGCCTGACGAATTTCTTCGACTTCATCCAAAGATAGTTCACGAGATAAAATCACCCTGCTGATGCCTACAGATTGCCAAAACTTCACAGCGGCATGGTTCATGGTGTTGGCTTGCACCGATAAATGAATGGGCATTTCAGGCCATTTCTCTCGCACCATGCTGATTAAACCTGGGTCTGCCATGATAAGCGCATCAGGCTTCATATCAATAATAGGCTGCATGTGTTCCAAATAGCGTTTGAGCTTGTTGTTGTGTGGCAATACATTGCTGGCAACAAAAAACTTTTTGCCTTGCGCATGTGCTTCATCAATACCGATTTTCAAGTTATCCAACTGAAAGTCATTGTTGCGTACGCGAAGCGAATAGCGGGGCTGCCCTGCATACACTGCATCTGCGCCATAAGCGAAAGCATAACGCATATTTTTGATGGTGCCTGCGGGTGATAATAATTCAATTTTAGGATTCATGCTTTCTCCATTACTTGAGCCAAAGAGGTGTTTTGTTTATGACGCGACTAACACCCCAGGGTGCTTTCTCAGGCTTACGCCTTCACCTTGAGTAGTACCTCCAGTGGAAGCGAGGCTTTAGCCTTGTCTATTTGTGCCAACACGCTGCTTTTTGTGTCATCAGTTCCGTTGCTTTTCCAAATGGGCAATGCGAATTGGCGCTGGTGGGTGCGAATCATGCCACGCGGAATAGAGCGGGTCAGGTGTTAAAGTTGCGGCATTATCTTCATACATTTTAACCAGTGCTGAAATTAAATCAGCAGCATCGGCGTGTTCCTTGGCATAATCATCGGCTTCAAACTCATGTTTGCGTGAATACATATTCATAACAGGGGTAATCATCGGGCTAAACACGGGCATGACCAACATAAATAAAACTAACAACACATGATTGGATGGTTGCGACACACCCAAACCTGCATAAAACCAATCTTGTTCAGCCAACCAACCCATGATGGCAAAACCGACCAAAAAGATAGCAAAGCTTACAATCATGCGTTTTTTAATATGGTTGCGCTTGAAATGACCCAGCTCATGGGCAAGTACAGCCAAGGTTTCATTGGTCGATAATTGTTCCAATAAAGTATCATAAAATACAATGCGTTTGCTTTTACCAAAACCCGTAAAATAAGCATTACCATGGCTTGAGCGTTTGCTACCGTCCATTTGATACAAACCATTGCTCTCAAAGCCACAGCGGGTGAGTAGCCCTTCAATCGCTGCTTGAAGTGGCTTGTCTTTAAGGGGTTCAAACTTATTAAATAACGGTGCGATAAAAGTGGGATATGCCCACATCATCAGCAAGGAAAAACCAACCCACACTGCCCAAGCCCATAGCCACCACAAGTTGCCCGCGCTTTGCATCAGCCACAAAATCACCCAAATCAATGGTGCAGCAATGGCTATCATCAGCACAGCACCTTTAAGCATATCAGTGATAAACAACTTCGCCGTCATTTTATTAAAGCCAAACTTTTGCTCAACCACAAAGGTGTTATAAATCGAGAAGGGTAAATCAAGCAGGCTACTCAGCATGGAAAACACAAGAATAAACACCACGCCAGTGATTAACTCCGACCAACCCCAATCACGCACCATTTGGTCTAACACATCCAAACCGCCCCCCAATGTCCATGCCAATAATAGCCCTAAACCATATAAGCTCGCCCAAAAACCAACTTTGATTTTGGTGGCGGTATAATCAGCTGCTTTTTGGTGTGCCTCCAATGAAATGACATCAGCAAATCGCTTTGGGACTTCAGCGCGATGTTTTCGCACCGATGATAGCTGGCGATAATCCAACCACCATGCAATGGCAGTCGAGATAAATAAGGCAAGTAGAAAAATGAGGGTAAAAGTGAACATGCTGCGAATGCTAGAGGTTTGCTAGGTTTTGTCATCATGGTTTAACGCTGAGGCTCACTGAGAGGTTTTGTGAGAAAGCTCTAAATATGGTGATAATTGGTTGTGCTGCTAGCTTGCGGCGTATGAAAGAAGTATATTCAAACCATCATTCCAACTTTAATGATGCGCAGTATC
>JALSGX010000115.1 GCA_026982535.1 Ghiorsea sp.
ATTGTATAAAATCGCAGACTTATCAAGGATTTGGGTGATTGTTGATTTGTATGAAGATGATTTACCCTGGGTGCAGGTTGGTGATGAAGCCAGCATGCAGGTTGCAGGCATTCCCGGGCGTACTTTTAAGGGTAAAGTCTCGTTTATTTATCCTTATTTAGAAGCCAAAACACGCACGCTTAAAGTGCGCCTTGAATTTGATAACCCTGAGCTTGCTTTGAAACCTGAAATGTTTGCCAATGTGGTTGTGCATGCCAGCAAACAGTTTAATGCAGTGGTTGTGCCGCTAGAGGCCATTATTCGTACAGGCGAGCAAGACCAAGTCTTTGTTCAGCGTGATGCGGGCAAGTTTGAACCACGCAAGGTTACGCTTGGTGTCGAAGCAGGTGGTTTGGTACAAGTGGTGTCTGGTTTGCAAGCTGGTGAAAAGGTTGTGACTTCGGGGCAATTCTTGATTGATTCAGAATCTAAGCTTAAAGAAGCCACTGCAAAAATGATGGAAAGCCTTGATGCACAAGGCTCGAATACGACCAACCTTGAACAAGATTCGACCATGCAAATGGATGGTATGCAGATGGATGGCATGGATATGCCTGATGATATGCAGATGGATGATATGCAGATGGATGATATGGATATGGGGGGTATGTAATGCTTGGGCTTATTGATTGGTTCGCATGTGTTTGGGCTTATGTGGCAAGTGTTTCTGTTCATTTCTTTGCTGGCAAAGAAACGAACCAAAGAAACCACCCTTTACAAGCTGCTTGCTCCCTTCGCCATATCCTTGAAGCGGGGCGAAAAGGGTTTTCGCTTACCCCTTATTCAAGGACATGGCTACGGCGCAGCTTCACAAAGGGGAAACCTAGATTGATACAGGGTTTTGCTTTTCTGTGCATCAATGATGGCGGAGAATACTTATGATTCGTACGCTGATTGAAGCATCCATCAAAAACCGTTTCTTGGTCTTGATTGCGACCTTGCTGATTACTTTTGCTGGTTTCCAAGCCATGAAAAATACACCTTTGGATGCCATTCCTGATTTATCCGATGTGCAAGTGATTGTATTCACTGATTTTGAAGGGCAAGCACCACAAGTGGTGGAAGATCAAGTGACTTACCCGCTGACCACAGCCATGTTGTCTGTGCCGAATACCAAAGTGGTGCGTGGTTACTCCTTTTTCGGCTTTTCTATGGTGTATGTCATCTTTGAAGATGGTACGGATATGTATTGGGCGCGGACACGGGTGCTTGAATACTTAAATTACGCGGCAGATAGACTGCCAGCCAGCGTTTCCCCCAAGCTTGGCCCTGATGCTACGGGTGTGGGCTGGGTGTATGAATATGCCTTGGTGGATAAAACGGGAACACATGATTTATCGCAATTGCGCTCGATTCAAGATTGGTATTTGCGTTATCCGCTGCAAACCGTGGAAGGGGTATCAGAGGTTGCTTCCATTGGTGGTTATGTTAAACAATACCAAGTTGAGTTAAACCCTGATGCACTGCGGGCTTATAATATTCCACTCGCCAAGATTAAACATGCGATTCAACGCTCGAACAATGATGTGGGCGGTCGCCTTGTTGAAATGGGTGAGACGGAATACATGGTGCGTGGGCTTGGTTATATCAAGTCTATCCAAGATTTGGAAACCATACCTGTGGGCGTGGATGATAATGGTACGCCTATTTTCCTCAAACAACTGGCAAATATTCACCTTGGTCCTGAGTTGCGCCGTGGTTTGGCAGAGCTTAATGGCGAAGGTGAAGTGGCAGGTGGTATTATCATCATGCGCTTTGGTGAAAATGCTTTGGCAACCATTGAGCGGGTGCGTGAAAAATTAGAAGAGCTTAAAGCAGGGTTGCCTGAAGGCGTGGAGATTGTGCCTGTGTATGACAGGGGTGATTTGATTGAACGCGCAGTCGATAATCTGAAAGAAAAACTTATCGAAGAGTCGATTGTGGTTGCCATTATTTGTTTGATTTTCTTGATGCATGTGCGCTCGGCATTGGTCGCCATCATCAGTCTTCCCATTGGCATCTTGATGGCATTCCTCATTATGAGCTGGCAAGGTTTATCGGCAAACATCATGAGCTTGGGCGGCATTGCGATTGCCATTGGTGCGATGATTGATGGTGCGATTGTGATGATTGAAAATGCACATAAGCATCTTGAACAGAGTTTAAAGGAAAAAGAACAAAATCAACCACAAAGGCACGAAGGCACAAAGGATTTAGAATTAAGCACATCAGAGCGCTGGCAAGCTATTTTGGCAGCATCCAAAGAAGTGGGTCCTGCCCTATTTTTCTCGCTGTTAATCATCACGGTATCTTTCTTGCCTGTGTTTACCTTGCAAGCGCAAGAAGGACGTTTGTTTGCACCGCTCGCCTTCACGAAAACTTACGCCATGGCAGCG
>JALSGX010000116.1 GCA_026982535.1 Ghiorsea sp.
ATATGGCAGTGCCTGAAGGCGGGCAAGAGAGCGAAATTTCTTTCTTGCAAGGCACAAGCATTGGTTATCTTGATATGCCATTTGAAGTGCGCTGCGACGATTTTAGCATCGATTTCTTCTCTACTGGCGCGCCATCGGAATTTAGAAGCACATTGACCATTCTTGAAGATGGTAAAGAGATGATGACCTCTGATATTATCGTGAATGAACCACTTTACTACAAAGGGGTGCGCATTTATCAGGCGTCATTTGGTGATGGTGGCTCTCAGGTAGACTTGAAGCTTTACCGCCTCAACAAGAAGGGCAATGTTGATGATGTGCAAGGTAAGATTTATACAAAATTTGAAGATCCATACTCAAGCAACAGCCTAGAGTTTAAAGATTTCCGCCCCTATAATATTGAAAATATGGCTGGTGCAGGTGAAGCGAAAGACTTTAAAGATATGGGGCCCTCGGTTGATTTCATTTTTCGAGGTAAAGGTTTAAAACCTGTATTGGTGCGCACATTTATGGACCCATTTATCATCAATGATGACAACCAAGGCTCGTTTATCATGATTTCTAAATCAGGTGATGCGCGCGATTTTGAAACATTCTTGCTGGGTTTAGACTTCTCTGACCCACGGGAATGGGATTTGTTCCAATCATTTATCAAGGCATTGCCTGAAGAGGCTGCAACATCACAAAAAGCGCAACAAGAGCAGAACATCAAAGCGTTCCGCGCCTCTTTGAATCAAGTTTATGGCGATGATATGCCCGATGATTTACCCATGCTGGGTAACCGAGTGATTCAAGCGCTTAAAGTGTTGCCTGATATGCCGTGGGCATTTGTGCCTATATTGAATGACTATGATCAGACCTATTATACAGGGCTACAACTTGCTAAAGACCCCGGAATGGATGTAGTGTGGATTGGTAGCTTTGGATTGGTGATTGGTTTATGCATCATGTTTTACATCGCACACCGTAAAGTTTGGATACGAGTTGAAGAGCAAGATGGTAAAGTTTTGTTGCAAGTGACAGGTTTAAGTAATCGAAATCCTGTTGCTTTTGAACAAGAATTTGAAGATTTAGAGCAACAAATTAAAGGTGCTTATGAACATCACAAAGGAGTAAATATATGACAACAATGACAATGGGCTCAGGCTCAAACACGTTTTCTATTTTCCACGGGCGGATAGCCCATGTTCGTAACTGGACATATTTAGGCATGATTGTAGGCATGGCGGCGATGGCGATATTTGCTGGCGGCGGTTATGTTGAAGATGAATACATTTTTCAGCTTTTTAGTATGCAAGGGGTAACATGGATGGCTGGCGGCGGCGCTGTGGGCATGGTGTATGGCTTTGCGGCATCGAAAGATAAATTCCGAGCCTTCCGTTTCTCTGAAATTCTCGTGCCGTGGCTTGATGGTGCAGTGTTGATGGTGGCATTGATGAGCTTGTATACATTATTCGAGCCTGCGGAAGCCATGATTAGCTATGAAGACCAGTCCAACTTGTTCTCTGGCAATGTGGTGATGACCATGAACATCGCGCTGTTGTTTTCAGCATTATGTTATATCGCATACCTTTTCGCACCTGACTCATTCATGGGCAAACTTGGCACAGCGACAGCTTGGATTGGTGTGTATGCAGGTGGTTCTGCTCTGTTATTGCGTTGGTATGAATCTTATTTGTTGATGGGTGGTGATATTGGACATGCCCCAGTGTCTAACCTTTATGAAGTATTTATCCTTTTGTTCTGCGTGATTTGCGTGATTTATTTAACACTTGAAAGCCGCCATAACGCTCGCGGCTTGGGCGCATTTGTGATGCCGATTGTGGCAGCGGGTGTGTTCTTTGCCATTTGGCTTGAGTCTATTGGCCAATCCGACATCAAACCACTTGTACCAGCGCTACAGTCCTATTGGATGAAGATTCATGTGCCTTTGAATTTCGTAGGCTACGGTGCATTTGCAGTAGCTTGTGGTGCGGGCATGGCATGGTTGCTGCGCAATCGGATTGAAGAGCGTAGCCCTAATGCGAGGGTTTTGAATGTGTTGCCATCGCTTAAAAACTTGGATTCATTGGCTTACAAATCAGTAGCCGTTGGTTTTCCAGCGTTTACTTTGGCAACGATTCTCGGTGCTGCGTGGGCTGCTGAAGCTTGGGGTGGTTATTGGTCTTGGGATCCGAAAGAAACATGGGCATTGATTGTATGGCTTGTGTATGGCGCATATCTTCACGCACGTTTTTCTCACGGTTTACAAGGTAAAACTCTTGCTTGGTGGTGTGTACTTGGTTTCTTGGTCACCATCTTCTGCTTCGTGGGTGTAAATATGTATCTTTCTGGCTTGCATTCCTACGGTCAACTGACTTAATTTAGTTTAAATACGCAATCGTGCCTTTACCGCCAAGACCTATGTTA
>JALSGX010000117.1 GCA_026982535.1 Ghiorsea sp.
GTTGCTCTACTTCAACTTTAAAAACTTCATTGCACCTGTGGTGGTGATGTTATCCATTCCCTTTGCCTTGATTGGTGGTTTTTGGTTGGTGTGGTTTTTGGGTTACAACATGAGTGTGGCAGTTGCCGTTGGTTTTATTGCGCTGGCGGGGGTCGCGGCTGAAATTGGCGTGTTGGTGATGACCTTTATCGACCAATCGGTAGCGAAATTAAGAGATGAAAAAGGTGGGCAACTATCTGCTTCTGACATCGCACAGGCGGTTGCATCAGGCACGACCCAACGTGTGCGCCCCATTGCCATGACGGCAACAGCGGTGATTGCAGGCCTGATTCCGATTATGTGGGGCAGTGGCACGGGTTCGGATGTTATGCAACGCATCGCCGCACCCATGATTGGTGGCATGGTGACAGCCACATTACTCAGTTTGCTGGTCTTACCTGTGATTTACGGTTTGACCCTGCAATGGAAAGAAAAATATTTAACACAACATAAGGAGAATAACAATGAAACTTAACAAATTGGTGATGGCAACTTTGGTGGTTGGATTATTAACACTCAACGGATGCATGTTGAAACATGTCTTTAGTGATGATGAAGATGGGATGAGTGGGCATGAAGGAATGCCCATGCACGGTATGATGCATTCGTCTGATGATGAAACCATGGATATGGAAGAAATGAAAAGTGAATAACTTGATTATTATTATGTTTTTAGCGGCTGCATTATCTGGATGTGGAGCTTTACATGATGGAAGCGGCTGGGAGCACAATATGGATGATCAAGCGGACTCAGTTCTAGAACACAAACATTAACAATAAGGAGAAGAAAGATGAAGAGACAAACAATGATTTTAGCAAGTATGATGGTATTGGGCCTCGCCACGACTGCCCAAGCAGGTGAAGGGCATGATATGGATGGGCATGACATGAAACAACATGCGCAACATGAAGGCGCTCACGATGATATGAAAGGTCATGATATGGGCTCACATGATGCACATAGTGGGCATGGTGACATGAAAGGTCACGATATGGGCAAATCATCGGCTATGTTTTTAGAGAAAAAAGAAGTGGACGGATATACCGTAAGCTTTCATGTCATGCCGGCGAAAGATGGTATGAAACATGGCGGCTCACATAACCTGATGGTGAAAATTGAGCAAGGTGGGAGTGCTTTAACGGATGTGGTTATCAACTCCAAAGTGTTTCATCCCAATGATTCGTCTGAAACCAAGATGCTGATGAAAATGGGTGATTGGTATATGGCAGGTTACGACCTTGGGCATGATGGTAAACATGGCATCATGGTTTTATTTAAAACAGCAGATGGCAAAAAACATAAAGCCAGCGTGTATTACAAAGAGGAGAAATAATATGGATAGGCGGACATTTTTAAAAGCAAGCGCAACGGGTGCTGCAGGTGTTGCGGTCACTTCACTGGTCAGCGGGTGTGGGATGGGTGGCATGGGTGGCGTTGACCTTCAACCATCCTTAAATTCAGGTGCATTTTCACGCACTTTTTTCACACCACCCGAGCAGCCATTTACAGTTGTTGGAGGTAGAAAAGTCTTTGATTTGAATATGCAAACTGGAACCAAACAATTCACAGGGCAAGGCACGACCAACACCATGGGCATTAATGGCAACTTTTTAGCCCCGACACTACGCATGGTAAACGGTGATAATGTGGATTTAAATGTGACCAACAGTATCGGACAGGAAACAACACTACACTGGCATGGTATTCGCCCACCTTCAGATATGGATGGTGGCCCTCATCAAGCCATTGCACCAAACACGACTTGGAATGCGGCTTATACCGTGAATCAAAGGGCATCGACCAACTGGTATCACCCCCACCCGCATGGCACAACTGCGCCACAAGTGTATGCAGGCTTAGCAGGCATGTTGATTGTGGATGATGCCGAAACAGCAGCCTTGGACTTGCCCAAAACGTATGGCACGGATGACTTTCCTGTGATTGTGCAAGATAGAGATATGACTGCTGATGGCACGTTTGCTTACAGTGCATCCCATCGGGAGACCATGCAGGGCAAAAAGGGCAACACGATATTGGTCAACGGTGTGATTGACGCAGTGCTGAATGTTGCCGCCAAAGAAGTTCGCTTTCGCCTGTTAAACGGCTCCAATTCTCGGATTTATAATTTCAACTTATCAGGTGGTTTAGGCTTTAAGCTTATTGCCAATGAGCAGGGTTTGTTGGCTGCGCCTGTTAGTCTCACAAGCATCACGATGAGCCCTGGTGAACGCGCTGAAATTGTGGTTGATTTGACTGCCCAACTTGGCAATCAACTTACCTTCAATGACAGCAACACAGGCATTGCCTTGTTTCAGTTGAATGTGAACCAAGCAGCAACGGTTGTAACAACAACACCTGCCACGTTGTCT
>JALSGX010000118.1 GCA_026982535.1 Ghiorsea sp.
TATGCCAGGGTTTTACCCGTACCTGTTTCAGCTTCAGCAAGCAGTATGGTTCGCTGCGTGAGTGTTTGCGCGATTTTCGTGGCAAGCTTGACCTGCTCTTGACGATGGACATAGCCATCAAGCCCCAAGGTCAAAGCAGACTTGGGCGAAAAGTCTGCCTGGACCTGCTCAGTCAATGTGGTTGGAATGGTAAGCTCGCTAGGCTATTGTGTTAAGCGGGTTAAAGCTTCACGGTATTTATCTGCTGTTTTTTGCATAATTGCAGGATCAACTTCAGGTGCGGGTGGTGTTTTGTCCCAATCTTGTGCTTCTAGCCAGTCACGAATGATTTGTTTATCAAAGCTTGGTGGGCTGATGCCAGGCTGATAGGTGGTAGCATCCCAGAAGCGGGATGAGTCAGGGGTGAGTACCTCATCAATCAAGGTCAGTGTGCCATCTTCATCCAAGCCAAACTCAAACTTGGTATCGGCAATAATGATACCCTTATCAAGCGCATAATCAGCAGCTTCTTTGTAAAGTTGCAGGCTAATATCGCGTACTTGTGTGGCCAAATCTGTGCCAATGATGTCACACATGTGTTCAAAGCTGATATTTTCATCATGTGCACCCACATCAGCTTTGGTGGAAGGTGTAAAAATGGGCTCTGGCAATTTATCGGCAAGCTTTAAGCCATCAGGCAAGGCAATACCACATACCGAACCGTTTTTTTGATAGTCTTTCCAGCCTGAACCAATCAAGTAACCACGAACAATGGCTTCGATAGGTAAGGGTTTGAGGCGTTTTACCACCAAGGCACGACTGCGTACTCGCTCTCGTTCATCTGTATTGGGAATCGCGTCATCCAAAGTCATATCAGACATTTGGTTTGGTATGATATGCTCAAACTTATGGAACCAAAAATCGGATACTTGGTTCAGGATTTCACCTTTTTGGGGTACCGGGGTGGGTAAAATGATATCGAATGCAGACAAGCGATCTGTGGTGACAATCAATAAGTGTTGGTCATCAACTTCATACATGTCACGCACCTTACCGCTATGAAGAAGCTTTAGGCTTTTGATATTTGCTTGGTGTAGTGTGGTTGGGCTACTCATGGCGACCTCTATTAACTTTATTACTAAGGAACCCTCAACAAGTACGAACATATTGGTGCTTATGCGGTTGTATCTAGGTGTATGCAACCTGCTGTATCCAAGCTTGTTTGACGCTTCCTTTGGTATTTTTTCTGCGAAAAATGACATAAGCGTTGATTTTGAACAACCCTTGATTATTTGTGCGACAGACATATTGCACCCTGTCTGACAAGGTTGGAATGATTAATTTTGTTGAATAACACTTGTACATTGCGGTCAGGATGTTTATGGTTGGTCGTTGATGATAATGGTTATTAGTTGCATGGGTGTGGTCATCAGTGTTTAGGTGTCAGGGAGAGTTGGATGATTAAAGTTGTTTTTTTTATGTTGTTATTGACGATTGGCAGTTTGGTGAGCTTTCAAGCGTCTCATGCTTTCATTCCCCAAGCAGTAGCTAAGGATGCGAATATGGAGCAAGTTCAGTTGCTACTGAAGAAGCTTCGCGCGTCTATGGAAAGTCTAAAAGATTTTGATGAGTTGGAAGCAGCAGGTATGGATAAAGAAGATGTGGATAGATTGCGCAATGCGATGAAGCAAAAAATTAAACAAATGACATCGGATGCGGTGGACTTGATTCGCGTATTATAATTTTAGATAAGAATGGATGAGTTCAACAAACAGGGCGCAATTTGCGCCCTGTTTGCGTATATGCTTGCCACTTCAATCCTTGATAAATTTTGTTAGGGTGCGCACTCATGGTTGAGCGTATGTTAGGCAGGCACTGTTTCTGCCTAATTTTTTGTCGTCAAGCTAAAGTGATTTACTCAGGGGTTTAACTGCTATGCCGCGTCGCAACGATATTCAAAGCATTATGATTTTAGGTGCAGGTCCCATTGTGATTGGGCAGGCTTGCGAGTTCGACTACTCTGGGGTTCAGGCCTGTAAGGCATTGAAAGAAGAAGGGTTTAGGGTGGTGTTGGTTAATTCCAACCCTGCAACCATTATGACTGATCCAGAGTTTGCTGATGCCACTTATATTGAGCCTGTGACATGGGAAGTGGTTGAAAAAATTATCGAAAAAGAGCGCCCTGATGCGATTTTGCCAACCATGGGTGGGCAAACTGCACTCAATTGTGCGTTGTCACTCAATAAACATGGTGTGCTAGAAAAATACAATGTGCAACTCATTGGTGCGCAGCCTGATGCCATTGACAAAGCTGAAGACCGTGAACGCTTCAAAAAAGCCATGGATAATATTGGTTTGGACATGGCAAAAGGTGGTTTTGCCCATTCCATGCAGGAAGCCCGAGATTTGGCTGATGAGATT
>JALSGX010000119.1 GCA_026982535.1 Ghiorsea sp.
AAAAAATGGATTTGGAGCCTACGCGTTTTGATATGGTTCTTTGCTTGGATACGATTAGTGATGTGCAGAATCCTGAGTTGGTTATGCATAAGGTATATCATGTTTTAGCAAAAGATGGTTTATTTTTAGTGAGTATTGATATTTGGCCAGTATGGCTGGCACGGCTACATTACTTTCTTTTTCATTTTGTACCTGTATTGCCACAGTTTAATCGTTTATATCGCTATACTTATCGTGGCTTTCAAAATACGCTTCTTCGACATTTTGATATTATTTCCGAGGAAGAGATTCGCCCGAAGTTGTCGTGGTTGCTTTTCAAAAAAGAAGTTTTATTTGTCTGTAAGCATAAAACATGAGTAAGGGCTTTGCTTTCAAAAAGGTGGTATTGATGCCACCCAATTGGTTGGGTGATGTGATTTTAGCCCAGCCTGCGCTACGCACCCTTTGTTTGCAGTATCAAGATGCTGAAATATCGGTGTTTGGACGCGGTTGGTTAAAAGAGCTGTTGCCTTTTCTCAATCTTGAACATGAATATGTGCGGTATGTTGATACATTGCCGCAAAAGGCAGACGCCGTATTTTTGTTTCCCAACAGTTTTCGCTCTGCTTGGCAGGCGTGGCGCTCTGGGGCACGGCAGCGCATTGGTTTTCGCAAGGATGGTCGTAGTTTGCTGCTGACACATGGTTATACGCCACGCATTGATTTAATCACACAACATCATTTGCTTTATTATTTGGACTTATTGCAGCAATATGGTTTAGACACACCATTGAAGGAAGTGGAGTTGAATGCTCCAGAAGTTGCACACCAGCGAGCAGAAGCCTTGTTAAGTTCTCAAGGGCTGGATGTGGCTAAAGTTATCTGTGTAGCACCTGGCGCACAGTTTGGTGGGGCAAAACGATACCCTGCCGAATCTTATGCTGTTGTGTTAAAAGCATTGTCTGCGCAAGGTTGGCATATTGTCGTATTGGGTACAGAGGCAGAGCGAGACATTGCAGCCCAATGCCTTAAAGATGTGCAAGGGAAACATTGGAATGCAGCGGGTGAAACCTCGCTTAGCCAAGCTTTATCGTTGGTTTCGGTTGCACAATTGATGTTGTGTAATGATTCAGGTTTGATGCATGTGGCAGCAGGTTTGGGTATTCCAACGGTGACCATGTTTGGCGCAACCAACCCTGATCGAACATCCCCATCTGGAAAAAAGGTTCAAGTATTGTATGAGCCTGCAAGGTGTAGCCCATGTTTGCAGCGGGAATGTAGCGTACAAGGTCATCCGTGTATGATGAATATCCTGCCTGAATATGTTATTGCGGCTTGTGAGCGTTTTCTTCGTGCTTAATGGTGTAGGGCGGAAAAAATGCGTTCGGCCAAAGCTGTAGATATGCCTTGAACTTCCTGTAATTGTTCGCGCGAAGCTTTTTTGACACCCGCAATACCGCCAAAATGTTGAAGTAAAGCAGCTCGTTTTTTTGCGCCTATGCCTTCAATACCATCTAAACTTGAGGTAAACACCGCTTTTTTGCGTCGTTTTTGTAAATATTGACTGGCAAAGCGGTGTGCTTCATCGCGAATACGGGCAATGAGAAGCAGGGCTGCATCATGCTTGCCTGGTTTTAAGCCTTGTTTGAGCGATATGGGGGCATCATCCCAACCTGCCCATAGCGTTTCTTCGCCTGTTTTGCGTTTATCACCCTTGGCGACAGCAAGCAGCTTGATGTTCAAATTCGTGAAGTTTTGGTAGGCAGTTTGGGCGGCTTGAAGCTGACCTTTACCGCCGTCTATCAGTAGAATATCAGGCTTGGGCATATCATCTTTTTCAATTGCAGTAAAAAAACGGGTAAGCACTTGTGTCATACCTGCATAATCATCGCCATCCAAGATGGGGTTGGTTTTGGCGGCGTTGTCTAGCTTATATTTGCGATACAAGTCCTTGCGCGCGCCATTGCTATCAGCATAAACAATCGCCGATAACATTTGTTTGCCGCCCAAATGTGCATTATCCACAGCAGCTATTAATTCAGGTTTTTCATGCAGTTGAAGCATGGTTTGTAGAGCCTGAAATGCGGCTTCTTGGTTGTGCCCACTTCGTGCGGCTAAGGCTTCACTGGCACGACTTACGACTTGGTTTAACCATGCAAAGCGAGCGCCTCGCTTGGGAAAGTAGAGCTTTATGTTTAATTTGGGGTAAAGCAGCTTAAGGATATGTTGCAAGGGTGCGCGTTGGGTCTCATCGCATGCCAAGAGGATATGTTCAGGTGGTGATTCTTTGCGATAACGCTCAAGCATCAATGATTGCATGACTTCCATATCATCCGCATCCAGTGCCTGATTCACTTTGATGGTGTGTACGCCCAAATCACGCCCGCCACGACGCACCCCAACAGCAGCCATCACACCATGACTTTGCCTGATAATGGCAAGCACATCCGCATGTTCGGGTAAATCGCTTTGTTCAGCACCTGCAAAAATAGTGCGCAAAGCAGCAATTCTATCACGCAATATGGCGGCTTGCTCAAAGTGTTGTTTATTTGCGGCTTTTAGCATTTGTTGCTGCCAACTATCCAATAAAGCTTGGTCTTGTCCTTTGAGAAAGGAGCGGGCATCAGCAGCTTGCCTGGCATATTTTTCTTGGCTAACCATGCCCACGCATGGGGCTGAGCATCGCCCAATTTGATATTGCATACACGGACGAGATCGATTGTGAAAAGTACTATCCTCACAATCTCTGAGTTGAAATGCTTTTTGCATCAAATGAATGGTGGTGTGAACCGCGCCTGCGTGCGGGAATGGGCCAAAGTATTCGCCTGCAATGCTTCTATCACCCCGATACATTTGTAACCTTGGGAACTTTTCATCACGCAGTAGAATATAGGGGTAAGATTTGGAATCTTTGAGCAATACATTGTATCGCGGTTTGATTTGTTTAATCAGGTTGTGTTCAAGCACCAAGGCATCAGCTTCAGACGGGGTAGTATTAAACTCTATATCGCGCACCAATACCACCATAGCTTGGGTGCGTAAGGAATCGGGCTTTCGTTGAAAATAGGATGACACCCGTTTGCGTAAGTTTCGTGCCTTACCCACATACAACACCTTGCGCTTTTCATCCAGCATTTGGTAAATGCCGGGTTCAGTAGGTAGTTCGTTTAATGGGCGGGGCGGATCAATCCACATGTTAGAAAAGTATACATGTCATTCCCGCGAAGGCGGGAGCGAAGCAACGACCGTAAGGGAGATTTATCCATGGTTTAATGGATATGGATTCCCAATCAAGTTGGGAATGACGAGATAAAATACTACCGGTTTTCATTTAAGCTTTTGGCATTTGGGGCAAAAGAATGTTGATCGCCCACCTTGCACAATCTTTTGAATGGGTTTGCTGCATGTGAAACAAGGCTTATCTGCTCTGCCATAGACTTGAAAACTATGGGCGAAATAGCCGGGCTTACCATCGGCTTTCACAAAATCAGAAATAGTGCTTCCGCCTGCTTCAATGGCTTCATTTAACACACCTTGGATATGTGTTGCCAAGGTGCTCAGTTTTCTTGCGCTGATGCTATTGGCAGTTTGCCGAGGGTTTATTTTTGCGCGAAATAAACTTTCTGACGCGTAAATATTACCCACACCAACCACAACAGCATTGTCCATCATAGCTTGTTTGATACTGGTTTTGCGAGTGCTGAGTTTATCTTTTAAGTATTGCCCATCAAAGGCTGGTGTTAACGGCTCAATGCCGAGATTTTGCATCCATTGGTGTGATTCTAATTCGCTGGTTTGGCATAACCCCGCATAGCCAAAGCGGCGGGTATCGCGGTATCGTAATGTGCAATCACCGCTAAAGGTCAGGCAGACATGCTCATGCTTGGCTGCGGGCTCTGCTGTGCTTAAGACATGAAATTGACCTGTCATGCCCAAATGCCATATCCATGTTTGCTCGTTATCAAAATGGAAAAGCAAGTATTTAGCACGGCGTTCGATGTTTTTTAATGTTGCGCCATGACAAGCCGCAAAGTCGGGCAGGGGATAACGCAGATTTTTGCCGCTATTCATATCCGCCAGCAAAACTTTGCCTTCAATTTGTGGCTTTAACCCATGAACAATTGTTTCAACCTCTGGAAGCTCAGGCATGGTTAAATACCTGTAATGAGCATATCAATTGCTGCAATAATATCTTCTCGATCACCATGGGCATTGGCGACCGCTTCTCCAAGGTAAACAACGGGAACTGCGGCAAGTTCGCTGATGGATAATATGAAAACCTCACCATGTATGGATAGCGTTGGGTTTAGTCGGTGCAGAAGGTTGCTAATGTTTCCTTTGTGATAAAGTGGGGCGACCACTCGGGTATTGAAGTGGCTAAGTAATTCTGCTTGAATATCTAAAAGGTAGGGGACTTGTTGCTGTGTGTCTGGGTTGGGATTGGCATAAATATCAAACTGTGCCATTAAAATGCTCGGTATTTATCTAAGCATAAACCATGTTGTTCAATGCGCTGATTATATTCTTCAATGGCTTTTTTGTTTTCTTTAAGCCATGCGGCTTCTTTGTGTTTGCGCACTTCTTCAGCCAATGACTTTTCTACAGTGGCTGAAATATTGATATTGAATGCCTTGGCTTGTGCCAGCAAATCACTATTTAAGCTTAAATTGGCTGCTTTTTTTGGTGCTTTTATATCATAAACTTTCATTATACACCTCATGTACGCATAAATTATGCGCATATTCCTTGCGAGTCAATCTTTAAGTGTCGCCAAGACTGGCGCATGGTCGGAAAACCATGAATCAGTATAAACTTCAACCTTCTCAAACTTGCTGGCGATGGCAGGTGTGGCAATATGATAATCAATGCGCCAGCCCACATTATTGGCTCTGGCCTGCCCACGATTGGACCACCATGAATATTGCTCTTTTTCAGGGTAAAGGGCTCTAAACACATCCACAAAGCCGCTTTTTTCAATCAATTCATCCATCCAAGCGCGTTCTTCGGGCAAAAAGCCTGAGTTTTTACGATTGCCACGCCAGTTTTTCAAGTCGATTTCTTTATGGCATATATTCACATCCGCACATAGTATCAACTCTCGTCCTTCATCTTTGAGGCGGTTAAATAAGGGTAAAAAGCGTTCCAAAAAGCTCATCTTCATGGCTTGGCGTTCATCCGAGCTTGAACCCGAAGGGAAATACACGCTCATGATGCTAAGCTTGCCAAAATCAGCCATGACAAAGCGACCTTCCGCATCCATATCGCTCCAGTCCACATCAGGGTCAATTGAGCCCAAACCCACATGCACAGTATCGGGTTCAACTTTGGAATACAGTGCCACACCTGAATAACCCGCTTTTTCAGCGATATGGTAATAGTGGTGATAACCATCGGGTTTGGCTTCTTTGGGGATTTGCGCTTCTTTGGCTTTTAACTCTTGGATGCAAAGCACATCCACATCTTGCAAAGCAAACCAATCCCAAAATCCTTTGCGGGTGGCAGCGCGGATGCCATTCATATTAAAAGTCATGATTTGATTGGGTGAGTAGTTCAATCGTTTATCCTTTATGCTTTGAAACGAAACTTGGGCAGACTGAGTTTGAAGTATAAGGCCAATAGGCGGGCAATAAATATCATAGAGCCAGCAATGGTGGCGGCCCAAGTAATATCCATATTGAGAAACATGAAGCCAATAAACAATAGCGAACCAGCCCATGCAACCGTTGCATACAAGGGGCTGGTAAACACCACGGGCGTTTCATTACACAGTATATCTCGGAATACCCCGCCCATCACACCTGTCATCACGCCCATAAAACTGGCAATGAGTGGCGGTATGCCAAACATGAGTGAAACCAGTGTGCCCGCAATAGCAAAAGTCGCAAGCCCAGCAGCATCGGCAACAAGGAAAAATTTAGGGTTAATGTTTATAAACCGGGCAGCAAGGAATACAGCAAGTGCTGCAGCGATGGATGCGATAAAGAAGGTTTGGTCAAACACCCAAAATACATCTCTATCCAGCAGCATATCACGCAGTGAGCCACCACCCAAACCTGTACTGATACCAATCATCACCACACCAAACAAATCAAATTGTTTGAACCCAGCTTTAAGTACACCCGATGCAGAGGATACAACCACCGCAAGCAGGGTAATCCAGTATAGGTTGTCGAGTAATATGGGCGTGGGCTCTAGGGTCATTGTTGTGGTTTTATCTGAGGCTTTAAGCTTAAAATTACTGTCATTAAAAAAGTACAAAAAGGTTTTTTTATTTTATCCTCTTTCATGCTGCCAAGCCTTGATTTTTTCAATACATTCACCCAGCGGGCGGATGTCTTCGGTGTCGGGGATAAATACGGATAAACGGCGGGTTTCGAGGTGCATCAACCAACCTGCGACAAACTGATGATATAAAGTATTCATCATTGCGGTGTTTTGCACGGCCTCTTTACCGATAAAACCTGCTGCTGATGCGATTTCACCACGCACAGCAATATCTGGATTGGTCATGATGGGGGTTTGTTCGCTGTGTAACATGCGGAAGTTGCCCGATAAGTCTAAATAGAGTAGCCAAGGTGTACCAACTTCGGCTTGGGCGATGACTTGCATCATGTCATTCTTGTTTGGCACAGGAGCAGGGGATAAGCGATGCACAATCACATGCGAAAAAATGCCACGCATCATAAAATCAAATATACCCGCTTTGCCTTTGGGCTTTAGTCCTAGTTCTTTATCTTTTTGCAAGCGAACGCTAAACCACTGACCTACCTCTTGCTTATTGGTTAGCTTGGTATCACCGCTTTGAAGGTCTTCAGCAAACTTGCATGGTCGCCATGTATTATTCTTTTGCAAACGCCATGCTTTGTTGCCCAAAAGTGATAAGGCATCCACGGAAAAACAGAGTTTCATGGTTTAACCTTTATGCGCCATTCCCATGAAGGTGGGAGCGTAGCAGCGACCGTACGGGAGATTTATCTATCCTATGAAGGTATGAATGCCCAATCAAGTTGGGCATGATATTACTTTGTGCGCTGTGTTTGCTTATCATGATGGGGTATCACCTTTATAATCGTCAATCATGGGTAAGCCTGTGTTGGGGTTTAGGCGAAGGCAAATCTCACCCCGCAAAAGGCGCAACAAGTCATTGCCCACAAGCTCTGCACGCCAGCCCTGTAAACAAGCTAACTCAGGCGGTTTATTGTTGGGTTTGTTGCCCCAAGAGGCAAGGGTAGAAAGCTCGGATTTATTGGCCAGAATCGAAGGTGAAATACTAGACTCATCAGCTTTAAGGCGAAGCAATGTATCCAGTAATTCCGCTCTTAGCTCTGTCCCTGATGTATTGTTTTTACGACTTGCAAGTTTGGGCCATTGATCTTCAGGGCAATCCATGCCGCGTTGCCAAAGTGCGATCCAAGTTTTACCAAAGCGACGGATCATTCCTTCATGCAGACCACGCATACGCTTTAATACATCCATGTTTAACTTGTCGCGTTTGGCAAGTTCCAGCAAAGGCTCATCAGCAATCAAACGGCGGCGCGGAATGTCTTTTTTCTGTGCTTGTTCTTCACGCCAAATGGCAAGCTCACGCAATATGGCCAGTTGTTTGGGTTTGAGTTTGTTTACGCC
Organism: Ghiorsea sp.; assembly: GCA_026982535.1. Lineage (GTDB taxonomy): Bacteria > Pseudomonadota > Zetaproteobacteria > Mariprofundales > Mariprofundaceae > Ghiorsea. Next base: position 7,606 of record JALSGX010000119.1, read on the forward strand.
TTTAACCCGCCAAAACACTTCATTTTTATCAATGGTATAGGTATCAGGGTTTATGAGTATGGCCTGCTCTTCATCCAGCCATGAGCTTCGTTTTCGTGCTTGAAGTTCTTCTTTGAGTGCTTGATAGATTGGCATTAAAAAAATGACATCAGCAGCAGCATACTGAAGTTGCTGTTTGGTCAGGGGGCGTTGCAGCCAGTTGCTGAATGATTCGCCCTTGGCAAGTACTTTTTTGGTAATGCGTTGCACCAAACTGCCAAAGCCAACTTGCTGCCCATAGCCCAACAGGGCAGCTGCAATTTGTGTATCAAATATGGGTAATGGCAAAGCACCTGCATGTTCTATGATAATTTCCAGATCTTGACGACCAGCGTGAAATACTTTGAGCGTGTTAGGATTGAGGAGAATACGCCAAAAGGGAGTTAAGTCGTTGATTTTGAGAGGGTCGATGATAAATGTGGCATCCAGTGAGCCAACTTGTAGCAGAGCAAACTGAGGGTAGTAAGTTTTTTCCCTGTGAAATTCGGTGTCAACGCATAAAACTTTGCTTGTTTTTAATATGTTGCAGGCTTCTAAAAGCCCATGGTAAGTATCAATATACTGGAAGCTGGCGTCACTCATAGGGCAAAGCATAGCAAGAAGATTACATGATGTCCTTTATTGTGATGATATTGCTTGTTCATACCCAACGAGGGCATCAGTTTGAATGGTTTAAGTTTTTCGCTTCAATCCAGCGCGACATAAACTCTGTGCTACGGTGGTGATGGTGGTTCAGCATTAAACCTGTAAAATTATTCTGGCGATATGTTTGTAGCTGATTGCGTGTGTTTAATATCGCTTGATATAAAGTTTGTTGATTGTTTTCTCGATGAAAATACTGGTTGATAATAGCAAAGCCATTGCTTTGAGCTTGCAGCCATTTGTTTTTGTCTCGATAAAGCTTAACTGCTGCATCAGCAAAGTTTTGTGCATCATCTGCCACCAAGCCTGACCAACCCAAGCCGCCAGACATACCTTCTGCCCCTATATTTGTGGTGACATTGGGTGTACCAAACATCATGGCATCAGCGAGCTTGGTTTTGATGCCTGCGCCAAAGCGGAGTGGGGCAAGACAAATGCGCGCAGACTGCATCACATCCTGCACACTTTCAGCCTTTCCTTTGATATAAAAACCTTCTCTTGGATTATGCAATGCTGTGGCTTTGGCTGGTGTGTATGCACCGTAAATATGCAGCTCGGCTTGTGGAAGTTGGGCACGAATCAAGCCCCATACTTCTTGCTTCAGCCATAATACGGCATCCCAGTTGGGTGCGTGTCTAAAATTGCCAATACTGATAAAGTGTTGCCTTGCGTTGAAGGTGGGGAGATTTGTTGTCTTGGTTTGTTTGAGCATAAAAGGGCAGAGGTGTAATAAATCTTTAGGTATATTGAAATGCGATTGTAGCACATCATATTCAAAGCTGGAGATGATAATGGATAAGTCCGAGCGATATATGGCAGCAATTTCGCGCAATGCTGTATCATGATTGAGCATGTCTAAGGTAAAGGGAAGACCGCGCTTGAAAGCCTGGTAACGGGCTTCTCGCAAACAATGTAAGTCAATAGTTTCCAAGACTCTAAGCGCATTGGGGCATACATTGCTTACTCGCCAGCCAAACTGTTCTTCCACCATAAAGCGGTCAAATAGCACAATATCTGGTTGTAGTGCTTGGATAAAAACATCAAAACTGCCGCAGTTTAAGGTGAGTTGTTGCGTGTTGCATCCTAGATCTTGAAGCTTTGTGGTCGCATGATTGGGGGTAGCTGAGCAGGCAAAGGTAATGCGCCAGTTGTATGCCTGAAATAGCCGAATGTGTTCCATGATGCGTTGGCTTGCCCCTGTGGCATCAGGCTCTGGCCAAACCAAGCCTAAAATAAGGATATGCTTATCCATCAGCTTTTTTGGGGGTGAAATCATAAGATGTTTTTATCATCATTGTTCATGGCTTGGTCAATTTAAGCATTTTTTCGCTGGGAGCAAGTGGTTTGCATGTTGTGCGTTCTGCTTTGAGTGCCAAGAAAGGCAAACAATCCAAATGAGACTTGTTTCAGGTTGTTGTTTATGTTAGTCATCTTAAGGAAATTGTGTGGTATAAGTTTGGTTTTTGGCTATAGGAGTTAAAAGCGTTGCGATACATATTCGTTGTTATCTTGTGTGGTTATGGTTGGATAGTTCAAGCAGGCGCACAAACAGAGTTTGATTATGAACTTGATGCCTACTACTCTAATGTATCTTGGACGACAGGGCTAAGTAACCAAGCCATACCTGTGGTTGATAACCTTCAGGAGTTGGAAATATATAAAACTATTCTTAAAGACAGTTTAACACCAGATTTCATATTGCTTGAAGCCAGCATCAATCCAATGCCTATTGCGGGCGTATTGATAAGAAAACAATTCCCCTCGTTGTATGTAGATGGGCGCAGTTCAGGCGCGATGGGTAATATGGTGTCGTCGGTGACAGCAGGCTTTGATGAGCCGTATGCGTTATCATTATTTACGGGTCGGGTGTTAAAGTTTGCTCCACCTAAAGGCATGACAACAATAGGGGATAATAAAGGATATATTGGTTATTTATTCAGTCTTGGAGGGCACCATATTCAGCAAAACAAGTTGATTCGAGACAACTGGCTTGAAGTGGAATGGAAAGTTAAAGGTCAACGAGAGACTGAACTACAGTATTTATCGTGGAGTTTTCGGGGGGGAGCAAAGTTTCACAGCCACCCTGAGATATCGGATACATTTATGCTGGGTGTGCGAAGAGATCGTATTGATTATCAACAAGCTGAGGATGCTTTTTTGCGCAACCTTGGTGTTGACTATCAAGTAGATATGCTACAGCACAACTTTAAGGTGAGTAAGCAAATTCTGCTTGTTGATAAGCATTGGCCGCTTCAGCAAGGCACATTGACGGTGAGCCTAGGGTTAGGTGTGATTTGGCAAACAGAAGCGCACTACAAGGGAAGCTTAGCTAGCGCACAAGATAAGTGGACATTGATTCTTCGTCCTAATATCCGATTTTAGTTTCAATGTTTGACCTTTAGGGCTTGGCTTATAAAGTCGCAGCATCTTAACAGGGGAGTTTTGCCTACCTATGCGTGAGTTTGAGAAAATTAAACGCCTGCCGCCTTATGTGTTCGCGCAGGTGAACCAGCTAAAAATGGAGTTGCGCCGAGATGGCAAGGATATTATCGACTTTGGTATGGGCAACCCTGACCAAGCCACACCACAGCATATTGTGGATAAATTATGTGAAGCAGCACAAGATGGGCGAAATCACCGCTACTCGGTATCGCGGGGCATTGATGGGCTGCGCAAAGCGGTGTGTGGGTGGTATAAGCGCAAGTTTGATGTTGATTTAGACCCTGAAACAGAAGCCATTGTCACCATTGGCTCCAAAGAAGGGTTGGCGCATTTGGCTGTGGCAATCACAAGCCCTGGTGATTTGATTTTATCACCCAATCCCGCGTACCCTATTCACCCCTATGGTTTTATTATTGCAGGCGCGGATATTCGCCATGTGCCTATGGGTTCGGACAGAGATTATTTTGCGGATATTGAAAAGGCAGTGAAAGATTCATGGCCTCGCCCTAAAATTATTATTGTCAACTTCCCATCCAATCCAACTGCGCAAGTGGTGGATTTGGGCTTTTATGTGAAGTTGGTGGATTTCGCCAAAGAAAATGACCTGATTATTATATCTGATATTGCTTATGCAGAAATCACTTTTGATGATTATGAGTGTCCATCGATTATGCAGGTTCCGGGTGCAAAAGAAGTGGCGGTTGAGTTTTATTCACTTTCCAAAACATATAATATGCCAGGCTGGCGTATTGGGTTTATGGTGGGGAATCGTGACATTGTGGGCGCACTGGGCAAAATCAAGTCATATCTAGATTATGGTATGTTTCAGCCTTTGCAGATTGCAGCATGTGCAGCGCTTAATGGTCCGCAAGACTGTGTGGAAGAGATTCGCAGTATGTATCAATCGCGCAGGGATGTGTTGATCAAAGGGCTACACAATATGGGTTGGATGGCACAAAGCCCTAAAGCAACCATGTTTGTCTGGGCGGAAATTCCTGATGAATTCAAACATCTAGGCTCAATTGAATTTTCGAAAAAAATGTTAACAGAGGCTGGTGTTGCGGTAAGCCCTGGCATTGGTTTTGGAGAATATGGTGATAGCCATGTGCGTATTGCCTTGATTGAAAATGAACACAGAACACGCCAAGCGTTGCGTGGTATTAAAAATTTCTTAAATGCAGGAAGTGGAGTTTAATATGAGTGAAGTTCGTGTAGGTATTTTAGGCTTAGGCACTGTTGGTTTGGGTGTGGCGCGGATTTTGATAGAACAACAAGACTTGATGGCAAAGCGCTTGGGTAAAACCATCAAGCTGGTGGCGGCGGCAGACAGAGACTTGAGTCGTGATTTTGCTTTGGATTTGTCGGGTGTGAAATTGTATGACGATGCAGCAGACTTGGTCAAAGCCAGTGATATTGATGTGGTGGTGGAATTGATTGGTGGTTATGAGCCTGCGCGAACCTTTGTTGTAACTGCGATTGAGCATGGTAAACATGTGGTTACAGCCAACAAGGCATTGATTGCCAAACATGGTGAAGAGCTCTTTAAGCTTGCCGCAGAGAACAATATAGCTCTTGGCTTTGAGGCTGCTGTGGGTGGCGGTATTCCTTGCCTTAAAGCTTTACGAGAAGGGGTTGCGGCGAATCATATTCAATCGGTGTATGGCATTTTGAATGGTACATGCAACTTTATTTTAACCAAAATGGAAAATGAAGGTGCGGACTATGCAGATGTGCTTAAAGAAGCCCAAGCGCTTGGTTATGCCGAAGCAGACCCAACTTTTGATGTGGAAGGTATTGATACAGCGCATAAATTATCCATTTTGGCTGCCATGGCATTTGGCTCACATATCAAGTTTGATGAAGTTTACACGGAAGGCATTAGCAACATTGGTGCAGCAGATATTGCAGCCGCGTATGATCTTGGTTATCGCATCAAGCTTTTGGGTATTGCCAAGCCTCATACTGAAGAAGGAAAAGTGACACAAGTTGAAATGCGTGTACACCCCACACTTGTGCCGATTTCATCGCAAATTGCGCAAGTATCCGACTCATACAATGCGGTGATGATTTCAGGTGATTTTGTGGAGCATACTGTATATATTGGTCGAGGTGCAGGTGAGCGCCCAACGGCATCGGCTGTGGTTGCTGATATTATGGATATTGCTCGCATATTGCCCAATGGTGTTGAATTTTTGGCACCACCTATGGGTTATGTCGCATCTGAGCGCCAACCGTTGGAAACATTGCCGATGGCTGATGTGCAGAGTGAGTATTATTTAAGAATTATGGTGCAGGATAAACCCGGCGTGATTGCTTCGGTAACTTCGATTTTAGCGGACCATCAAATCAGCTTGGAAGCCATGCAGCAAAAAGAACATGATACGGGTGAAGTTGTGCCTGTCATGATGTTGACGCATGAAACCACAGAGGGCAATTTGCAAGCTGCGATGAGTCGGATTACTGCGTTGCAAACAGTTGAAGATGAGGTGCTTATTTTGCGCAAAGAGTCTTTTTCGAGTTAGACTTAAGCTTCATTTAGGGCTTTGTTTAAGGTGGAAACTAGGCTGCTTACCCAAGATACTCCTTCTGGTTTCATCTTTTACCACCGTTAGCCTTATTTCCTATGAAAACTAGGCTTTGGTCGTTTGGGCAAAACTTTTTTCTAAAGTTTATGTTTTCTTTGACGATATGATTATACAATAACACCCAAGAGGCTTGGTTGAGCAGCCAGCATTTTCTCCTTTTATGCCCTCCATGATTGCTGCTTCCAAGCTGCTTGGCGCTTCTTTCTGTTTGTTTCAAATAAATATGATGCCCTTATTGTGGCATATTCTTTGCTTGCTTCTTACAACAACTGCACTTGACTTAACAAGCTGTATAGGGAGAAGCCAATGTCGGGATTATTTTCAAGCAACTTTTCAAAGCTTAGTGCCGCAGCTGCCGCAAGAGAGCAAATGCAGACAGTCATTTCCAGTAATATTGCTAATGCGGATACACCCAATTATAAAGCAGACAAGCGGAGCTTCTTAGACTTTTATCATGAGCGGCTAACAGCCACGGCGGCTATTGCTCCTAAGAAAACCCATCAGAAACATATGACAGGTTCACAGGAATATGGGTTATCTTTACATGTTTTTAGGCATTCTGGTGACGCGCAGCGCATGGATGGCAATACCGTCAATGTTGAGCGAGAGATGTCCACTTTAGCTGAAAATCAACTGATGTATGAGCTAAATATGAAAATCATTCAAGGTAAGTTAAACGGCATCAGTCATGCTATCAAAGAAGGAGGGCGTTAAATGATGGCAAATGAACTGTTTACATCAATGCACATCAGTTCTGCGGGTATGGCAGCTCAACGGGCGCGTATGGATGTGGTGGCTGAAAATATTGCCAATGCAGAATCAACCAAAACCCAAGATGGTGGACCGTATCGGCGTAGTCAGGTTGTGTTTGAGGCTGTAGGCATGCAGTCTCACTTTAGTCGAATATTTCATGATCAATTCAATCGCGCAGGTACCACAACAGTGCGAGTTGCTGAAATTAGTAAGGATCCTAGCCCATTTAACCAGGTTTATGATCCGACTCACCCTGATGCTGATGTTTCGGGCATGGTGAGTATGCCAAATGTTAATACTATTGAAGAGATGGTAGATATGAACTCTGCGGCACGCAGTTTTGAGGCTAATATTACAACTATGGATGCCTCTAAGCGCATGTTTCTTAAAGCTTTAGAACTGCTTCGTTAAGAGGGGGTAAAGATGAATATTCAAGGTTATGGTCCACATATTAAGCCAATATCATTGCAAAAGCCTGAACAATATCAACAGGTTGAGTCAAAAGGACAATTTGCGAATATACTGAAGCAATATGTTGCAGATATGAACCATGATAAAAAAGAAGCGGCAAGAAATGCTGAAAAATTGGCAATTACAGGTGAAGGTAACATGTCTGAAACATTAATTGCCATGAAACAGGCAGATTTATCATTTCAACTGATGTTATCAGCGCGTAATAAACTTATGGAAGCTTATCGGGAAGTTAGTCGTATGCAGGTATAGGAATGTGTGACCTGATATTAAACAATCGTGAAGGGGAATAATATGGCAGAAGGTTTAACACCACAATCAGGGCAACAAGTTCAGCGCTCACTTTCAAGTTCAACAGATGTTTTGTCAGGCACAGTAGAAGGTGCTGGCACACAAGCACCTTATATACAGAATGTTTTATTGGAGCATAGACGCTTGGTATTATTTGTAGCAGCAGCTTTGATGTTTGCAGGCTTTGTTGGCTTAATGCTGTGGTCATCAGAAACACCGTATCGCACAGTTTTTTCAGGCATGGATGAGAAAACAGCGGCAGAAGTGGTACAACTTTTAGAAAAAGAAAAAATTCCTTACAAGCTTCAAAGTGGAGGTAGGGTTTTAGTTCCAGAGGATCAAATTTATGCTGTGCGTTTGAAGTTGGCAAGTGAAGATATGATGCCCAATAATGGTGAAGGTTTTGAGCTTTTTGATCGCAGTAATGAGTTTGGCATTAGTGACTTTACGCAAAGGGTTAATCTACAGCGAGCCATGCAGGTGGAATTGTCGCGAACTATTGAAGTGATTCCATCAGTATCTGCAGCAAGAGTACATTTGGTTTTACCGAAGGAGTCTGCTTTTGCAGAGAGAGAGCGCAAAGCTTCGGCATCAGTCATGTTAAAGTTGGTGGGCAATAAAAAACTATCACAACAAAGTGTTCATGCTATTCAAAACCTTGTTGCGTCAGCTGTGGCAGAGTTATCCAGTGATGCTGTAACTATTGTTGATGCCTCGGGCAACCTTTTATCATCCACAGAAGGGAACCAGCCTACAGGTGAAGGGCAGACCATGATGGACTACCAAAGCAAGTTGGAAAAGAGTTATGAAATACGGTTAACCAGTATGCTTGAGCAGGTCGTGGGGGCTGGTCAAGCTGTAGTTCGTGTAACAGCGATCATTAATCGTGAACATATGGAAAGTAGTGCCAATATTTTTAATCCCGATGAACAAGTATTACGCAGTTCAAAAAGCATTGAGGAACAGCGCAAGGCGGTTGATGCTGTACCTATGGGTGTACCCGGTATTGCATCGAACAACCCTGATAGTGTGGTCAACGCAGATGGCTCTAT
>JALSGX010000120.1 GCA_026982535.1 Ghiorsea sp.
CGGGGTCAATATTTAATCGTTGCAGGGTTAACGGAATCAATGATCCTGCAAAACCTGCTGCGATAAGGTTGATCATAATGGCTGCGGCAATGATAAAGCCAAGCGTGATACCATATTCAGGGAACCACAGGCTAGCGAGCATACCCACCAGAAAAGCAAAGCCTAATCCCGTCAAGATACTCACGCCCACTTCCTTGAGTAAAGCTCGCTTGGCATTCGCGAAGGTAACACGACCTAGAGCGATACCACGTACCATGACAGTAAGGGTTTGTGTGCCTGCAATGCCCCCCATACTGGCAACAATAGGCATGAGCACAGCAAGCGCAACGATTTGCTCCAGAGTGGTTTGGAATTGGGATATCACCACTGATGCAATGACTGCGGTCACCAGATTGAACATGAGCCATACGCCACGCCGCCATGCCGTGGTTGGGATGGGTTCAGCCAAGTCGTCCTGATTAGATAGGCTTGCAAGGTGATACATATCTTCAGTGGCTTCTTCATGCACCACATCAATGATGTCATCTGCGGTAATCCGACCAACCAACACACCTCTTTTATCAATAACAGGAAGTGCCAACACATCATATTTCTGGAAAATACGCGCGACAGCTTCTTGATCTTCATCGACCAAAACCGTTGGGAAGTCGGCATCTGCAATACGCCATATTTCCTCGTCTGGTTCACAGAATAGCAAAGCATGTAAAGGCACAACACCTGTGAGTTTGTCATGTTGGTTTACGGCATAAATATAGGTAAGGTTTTCAATATCTTGACCCCAGCGGCGCAATACCTTAATTACTTTCTCAACCTTCCAGTCGTCACGCACCTTGAAAAGCTCAGCTTGCATCAAGCCGCCAGCAGACTCTTCATCATGTGCCAGCAATGGTTCAATACCGCGTCTGTCTTCAGGGTCTAGCCCTTTGATAACTTCATCGGCGACTTCGGGTTTTACCGCTTGCAGAATATCGGTGGCATCATCAGAGTCCAAGTGTTCAACCACTTCTTCAATATCGCTGGCATTAAGCTTGGAAAGCAATTCTTCCTTTAAGGCTTCTGGAAGTTCAAGCAGGGTGTCGCCGAGCACATCATCAGGAATGGCGGCAATGAGTTGAATGCGCTCCTCATCATTGCGGCAGTCCAGGATAAAAGCAGCAAGCTCAGAAGCGTGCAGATCGGCAAATAGCTTGCGAAGCTCTTGTTCTTCAAGCTCAAGAAGGCTTTGGATGTCTTTAGTGTTTGGCAATGAACTTATCTCCTAAAATGTAACGCAATGCAACAGCTTCAACAGGGTGCTGTAGTAGCGTGAAGCCGAATGCTTGGATTTCTTTGGCAAAGGTACTGTTTGTATCTTTGGTGATTAAAATCATAGGCATATCATATCCTGATAGCTTGCGAATGTCTTGTATGTGCTCAAGGTTAAGTTGTGTGGACTCTAGGGTTCCATCCACAATCATGGCATGGGGAGCCCATGATGTATCATGAATGAATTGTAGCGTTTGATATGAAGAGCTGAATGCTTTGACTTGGCACCCCCATGATGTGAGAAGTATTTTTAAGCTTTCACGAACCATAGTGTCTCCATTGATCACTGCAACTTTCATGCGTTGGCGAATAACACTGTCCACTGGTGGTTTATCCTGTTCATATTGCGGTGTTTCTTCAGTTTTGAGACGAATGGAAAAGCATGAGCCTTTTCCTAGTCGTGAGCGTAGCTCAACTGGGTGCTCCAATATGTCGCTGAGTCGCTTGACAATAGCCAGCCCTAAACCCAGCCCTGTAGGTGTAGATGAAGGGTCAGGCTTTGCAAGCTTGGTAAACTCTTGGAAAATTAGCTGCTGTTTATCTTTTGGGATACCGATGCCATTATCATACACTTCAATTTTCCAGTATGGTTGGTGATCGATGGTTTGCTTGCGTATAGCTAACAAAACATTTGCTTTTTTAGCATGACGGAAGGCATTGAGCAAGATGTTGGTCAGCATGCGTTCTAGCATGATGGGGTCTGTTTTTGCATAGGCATCGCGTTGACGAATCCTAAGCTCAACACCATAGGAAGCAGCAATGGGCATAAACTTCATGCCAATGCTATGAACTAATTGGTGTAGTGCCACCAACTTAAGCTTTGGTTTTTCAGTGGTATCGAGCCTGGATATATCTAAAAGTTGATTCAGTAGCTTTGAAGTTGCTGCGTGTGCTTCTTTGGCTTTGGTTATAATGTTGGCAGTTTCTAGGTCTAGCTTATCCATGTGTATGGAAGCCAAAAGTAAGCCAAGTGCTTGGTGTGGTTGTTGCAGATCGTGGCTTGCAGTTGCCAGGAATTTTGTTTTTTTCTCTATATTGGCTTTGTTTTGCTTGTGGAGTTCGAAGATTTTTGCTTGTAGCTTTTTATTTTCTTTTGCTTTTCGCCATAAAAGGAATGATACAATCGCTAAGGTAAGCAGTATGATGATTAGCAGGTAGATCATAGTATGCCCAAATCAAGTGCTTTCTGTACAGCTTGTGTGCGATTTTTCACACCAAGAACTGAAAAAATATGTCGTACATGAACCTTGACCGTTGCCTCGCTCAGATCCAACTCGTGTGCGATAATTTTGTTTTGCTTGCCTTGGTGTAGAAACTTGAGGATTTCCATTTGTCGCGTAGTGAGCGATACGGTTTTTGTGTTTGCACCTACATCAATATCAGGTTGCTCCAATATGAGAGGGGGAATGTACGTTCCACCTGCTAAAATAAGCTGAAGTGCAGCAATCAGAACTGATGTTTCGCTGCTTTTCTGGATAAACCCCTTTGCACCAAAATGGATGGCTTTTTGCACATCAAGTGGGTTTTCAGAGCCTGAAATCATCACGATGATGGCATGTGGTAAAGTAGACTTGATTTGCTGAAGCAGGGTAAGACCATCCATGCTAGGCATGTCAATATCGGCGAGTATTATGTCTAGGTCTTTATTTTTACTGATGATATTTAATGCTTTAACCGCATCTTCTGCGGTGAAAATCTCTGGTGTTGTATCTTGAAGTTTTTGTTGGCTTAAGATATTGGAAAGACTGTCTCGAAACAATGGATGATCATCAATAATCAGGACTTTTGACATAAGCTTATCAACCTCTTCTTAGGGCTAAGGTTTAGCTATTTTGCAGGGGCGACCAAATATGGCAAGTTTGAAAAGGATTAATCCTTACGATAACTAGCCTAAGTTGCTGATAATATTATACTACTTAGTGATAATTGCGAGCGTTTTTTTGGTGGATGGTAGCAGGGCGGGTCAATGGTATCGTTTTTGAGGTGTAAAATGGGTATTTTTGGAAATAAGATACTGATTTTATTGATGTAAATCAAGTGTTTTACATTGTGACTTATATCACAATATAAAACATTTGAGGAAATATGGTTTTTAAGGTGATTTCAATCATGGTAGAAAGCTGGCACGCATCGATGGTTTTTTTTACCCTTGTTTGGGGTAAGAAAGGATTAATTCCATCCATTTGATGAGTAAAAGTTAAAAAGGAGTGTAAGATGAAGTATATGTTGACTTTGGTCATGATGTTGTTGCCGGTTGCGGCATGGACCGCGCCGGATGTCAAAATTGATATTGTGGCTGAGAAAGTTGTGGTGGTTGAAAAGGATGGCAAAAAGCTTGAGCAGCGTGTCGTAACCCAAGAAGTATTGCCTGGTGATATTTTGGTGTACACATTGAGCTACAAAAATGTGGGTGATGAGCCAGCCAAAAATATCAATATTGATGACCCGATTCCTAACGATACGGTGTATATTGTTGATTCAGCTTATGGCCCAGGCTCAGAGATTTCGTTTTCCATTGATGGCGGGAAAACATACAAGCAACCCAGCTTGCTTAGCTATGAAGTGGATGTGAATGGCAAAAAGGTAAAGCGCAAAGCGACACCTGAGCAATACACGCATATTCGCTGGTCAGTTCCGGAAGTAGGGGTTGGTAAAAGTGGTGTGGCAAGCTTTCGTGTTCGTGTGAAATAGAGGTGATGTGAAAATGAATAAACAAAGGAAAATCAAAGCTAGAAAAAGAAGTAAAATTTATGTGATTCGGGAGGGGCCACCATGAATATCTGTAAAGGTTAATACAAATGTTGTGCTAAGGCAGGGCGTTTGTTGATTACTCTGGCTACGAGAGGGTCGTAGCAGTTCAAACTTTGAACACAAAGCCTACGGGTAAATAAAGAAGTGCATCTTCGGATGACAAAAAGGAGAAAGGATATGAAAATCATATCAAATACAATAAAAGGAATGTTGCAGTTTGCTGCCGTTGCTCTTGTTGTTGCTTCTGTGGCTATGCCACAGAGCGCATCTGCCAACACAGGTGCTGGCGCAACCATCCTCAATGTGGTGACAGTGAACTATAAGGATGCTGCTGGTGTAACATCGTATGCGGAAACCGCTGCAAGTACAGTGACTGTAAATCTGGTGATTTCAGCACCCACGCTAACAGCGCCTGTTGACCAAACCGTAGCTTCGGGTAGCACGGCGACTTATACCTACACCATAACTTCTACGGCTAATGGTTCGGATACTTACCAAATCACTACGCCGATTGGTACAACCACCAATGCGACAGGTGCTACAGCTGTACCTTCTGTCACCACTATTACGCTGGGTGCATCGGTGATTACAGCTGCACCTACGGCTTCCACCATTGAAATACCTGCAGGTTCGGAAACGAACTTGGCTGTGAATGATATTGTGGTGATTGGTGGCAATAGTTATGTGATCACGAATGTTGCAGCGGGTACTGCAGCTACGCATACTAACCCATCGGGCACGGACGGTGTTGCAGGTACAACAACACCAGAAACGCCAACTGTATTAACGCTTGGTATTGATGTTGCAGGCTCCAATGTGACACCCGCATTTACTGCCGCGCTAGTGGGTACGGTTGTTGGTGAGCAAGCCACATTTACTGTGGATGTGACCGCAACGGCAGGTCCTGCACCAGGTGATGGTACGGTGCCTGTGACAACAACGGTCGCAACTTCTGGTGGTACACCGCTAACCACCACGGATCCGATTGTAACCACATTCAGTGGTCCAGCGCTAACCATTACAAAAGAAGTGAGTATTGATGGTGGTACAACATTTGCGGCTACTGCTGCAGGTGCGCCGGGTGATACGCTAACCTATCGTATTACTGTAACCAACAGTGGTACAGGTAGTGCAACTTCGGTTGTAGTGACTGACCCAATGCCATTGTACACCACATATACACCAGGTACAGCGAAGTCAGATACTGTGGCAGGTACAACCTATGCTGCAGCAGCAACAGTATTAACGGATGCCTCGGATGCTCCAATTGATCAGTATGACTTTGGTGTAACCACGGCAAATACAGCAACATTAAGTGTTGGTACTTTGGCTGGTGGTGCAACATCTGTGCTGTTCTACCAGGTCACGATTGACTAATGCAACTTAAGCTCATGCAAGCGTGGCTCTGGTTGGCTGAAATGGTTCAACTTTCTATCCGCGCTTGTGTGAGCTTTATTATTTGTACATATATTTTGTACATATATAAGGAGAAGTGAAATGAAAAATATAATGAAAAAAGGAATGATGGCTTTGTCTGCGTCGCTTCTGTTTTTGGCTGCAAGCGGCACAGCGCACGCTGTGATTACAGCAGGCGGATCCACCATCCATAATGCGGCAACCTTGACCTTTACTGGTGGCTCTGTCACAGCTTCTGTGAATGTTGGCGTAAACACCATTGCTTCTGCGCCAAATATCACGGTGGATTTAACAGCGCAATCTGTTAATGGTGGTGAGAACGCGACTTACACCTATACCATTACCAACACAGCCAATGGTGCGGATACATTATCCTTCACGGCGTCTAGTGCGGATGCGAATGTTAATGGTGTTCCAGGTATTAATGTGAATAACACGGCTTCCAATACGACCAGCTTGACATTGGGTGGCTCTATAACCAGCCAGGCCAATACAGTGGCAAATACCATTGTGATTCCAGCAGGTTCTGAAGTAAACTTTGCACCAGGTGATACCATTAATGTTGGCGGTAATTTATACACCATTGATGCAGGTGGTATTACACCTGGTACAATTGCCAGCACGGTAGGTAATACAACTACGCCTGAAACCCCAACAACCATTGCAGTAACACCTGTGGGTGCTTCTCCTGCGATTGCAGTAGGTGGTGTGGCAGCAGGTACGCAAGTGGGTGAGGTTCAAACCTTTACCGTGGTTATCACTGCTTCTACACCTACAACGCCAGGTATAAATGGTACGCATACTGTGAACCTAACAGGTAATACCACAGCCGTGACGCAAGGTCCTGGTGGAACAACGGTTTCTTATACAACAAGCGCTGGTGCATTGAATGAAACGGTGACAACTGTGCTATCTTCAAATGTTGGCTTAGTGAAAGAAGTGCGTAATGTGACACAAGGTGTTACCACATTTGCCGCAACAGGTGTTACAGCACAATCTGGCGACACGCTGGAATATCGTTTGACGGCAACAGAGCTAACAACAACAGCCAATGCGCTTTCAAGTGTGATGACGGATGAAGTGCCAGTATTTACAACCTATGTGCCGAATTCAACCAAGCTGAATGGTAACCCCGTTGTTGATGGTCCTTTATCCACATTACCGTTAACCAGTGCGAATGGTGGTCTTTCTGTGAATAGCCCTGGCGCGCCTGCTGGAACGATTAACGCAGGTACATCTGCAGTTGTGACCTTCCAGGTTACGGTTGATTAACGGGCTGATTGGATGATAAGAAGTATTCGCCGCTTTGGCATGGGTTTGACTCAGCGTTGTTATAACGCTGGGTTGGCTCGTGTTGTTCGTTGTGCTGCCATGGCAGGGTTATTCCTGTTGTGTAGCGCGACAGTGGCGAATGCTGCTTTCTTGCATCCTCAAACCATTACAAGCGCGTTTACTTTTACGGCAACGGGTGTTCCAACCATTACATCAAACCTGACAGTTGTTACACCACTTCGCACGCCTGCAGTGATTACATTTCTGCATTTCAATAGCGTAAGCAATCAATTTACACCTGCAGATGTTTATCATGCAGGACAAACCATTTATGTTCAGGTGGCTGATGGCGACCAAAACACAGACCCAACTACTGTGCAAACCGTAACCATTACACTCACGGATAATATCAGTGGTGATACGGAAACCCTTATTTTAACAGAAACAGGCCCAAACACAGGTGAGTTTAGGGGTAGTGTGGCTTCCACCCATAGCACATCCTCAACACCCAATAACAGCGTGATTTCAGTCAGTGTCGACACAAGGTTGGTTGCCACATATACAGATCCATTGGACGCGATTACAACAGTGGCTGCTGCAGCACTGGTGGACCCATTTGGTATTTTATTTGACTCAGCAACAGGTGCGCCGATTGATGGCGCAACGATTACTATTATTAATGTTGCTACAGGTTTGCCTGCCACGGTGTATGGTGATGATGGTGTGAGTATATATCCATCAACGCTTGTTTCAGGCGGCAGTGTGACAGATGCTTCTGGGGCAGTGTATAACTTTGAGCCAGGTAAGTATCGTTTCCCTTTAATGGCACCAGGAACCTACCGCCTTCAAGTGACACCACCTGCGGGGTATAATTTCCCCTCACAAGCTACGGATGCTGCGATTCAAGCTCTGCCAACCGCTGCAGCACAACCTGGCGGTGCATATGCCTTACCCGCAGCATCACGGGGGGCTACATTCAATATTGTCGCAGGTCCTCCAGTCCGTATTGATATTCCTTTAGATGCTAAAGGTGTTAATTTGTTTGTGCAAAAAACATCTTCAACCGCGTCTGCGGCAATTGGTGATAGGGTTGCCTACCAAATCAATATTGAAAATGTCCATGCGACTACACCTTCAAGTGTGACAACGGTAACTGATGTGTTGCCGCTAGGCTTCCGTTATCAGGCTGGGTCGGCAACCCTTGATGGTGTGGCGATTGCTGATCCAGTTGTAGCCAATGATGGTCGAACGCTGGCTTTTAATATTGGCGTGGTTGCACCATCTTCAATTGCTCGCCTTGCTTATGTGGCTGTTGTGGGGGCGAATGCCAAGCTAGGCTTTGCAACCAACACAGCATTTGCATCAGGCACCGTGGCAGCGTTGCCTGTACGGTCGAATGTGTCTAAGGCTACTGTGCTTGTGCAAGAAGATTTGCTGCGTAGCAAAGGTTATATTGTAGGCACAGTGTTCCATGATGAAAATATGAACGAATTGCATGATGATGGAGAGCAAGGCATTGAAGGTGTTCGCATCTTTATGGAAGACGGTCGCAATACTGTGACAGATAAGGATGGGCGCTATCATTTTGATGGGGTAAGCCCAGGAACCCATGTGGTACAGATGGATGCTGTGACGCTGCATCAACGCTATCAAGCTGTTGCTTTGACGCAAAATCGTTTTTCAGGTAATGACTTTTCACAATTTGCTGAAGTGAATGGCGCGGGTCTTGTCCGAGCAAACTTCCGTGTAGTTGAGCGTAAGCCCAATAAGATGCCAGTGACCATTGTACATCAACTCAGTGAAGACAATGGTATGGTTTGGGCTGATGTTGATGTGAAGCGCGGAGATGTGGTTAAATTATTGACCTTGAAGGCATTTTATATGTTGCCCAAAGGTTGGAAGTATATTGAAGGAACAGCTGCTGTGGATGGTACGCCTGTTGAGCCTGAAGTGACACCTGCGGGTCTAGTTTGGGCATTAAATCCTGAGAAAGAAAAGCATCATATCCGTTTGGGCATGAAGGGTGATGGAGAATCGGGATTAAAGCAAGCCATTGCCTATGCCAGGTTTAGTTCACCAGGAACGGAGAAAGGGCGTACTGGTTTGGCAAAACTCAATGTTCAAGACACATTGGTAGAAGAGCGTGATCAACGCATGTTTAACTTGAATGTTCACTTTGAAAATCGAAAAGCAACACTTCCAGAGCAAGAATTGCAAAAGCTTGAAACGCTCATTCAGTCTTTGGAAGGCTTGGTGATTCGTGAACTGGTTGTTGAAGGACATACCAACAATATTCGCATTGCGCCTCAACATAGGCATGAATTTGCCAATAACATGGTCTTGTCTCAAGCGCGAGCAGATTTTATCGCAAACTACTTCAAGGAGAGGTTGCAGCTTGATGATAGTATTGTGACAGCCATCGGTAAAGGTCCCACAGAACCGATATATAGTAATGATACCGCAAAAGGTCGTAAGATGAACCGTCGTGTGATTTTGAAAGTCCGAGCAGATAAAATCGAACATGACTACACATTTGAACTTCAAGGTAAGGTTGCCGATGCGTATGGCGAAGCTGTCGATGACTGGGATTACGCAGAGAAAAAAGTTGAAGCACCAAAGGCAGGCAAAGAAAAAGGTATTCTCTCACCTGCGGCAGGCATGAGCTTGCCTGACCGAATCAATGCCGTACGCCTGGTACTTGATTCAAGGTTGCAAGCGCAACTATTTGTAGATGGTCAAGAAGTTGCAAAAGAGCGTATAGGTTTTAAGTCTGAAGATCCGAAAACAGGGTTGACAACCTATACCTATATCGGCGTCGATTTTGGGAAAACAGGTAAGCATACCTTGCAGCTCAAGGGCTTGGATCCTTTTGGTAATGTGCGCTTTGAGGAAACCATATCGCTTGTTCGTACAGGTGATATTGCCAAAATTACATTGGCAGAAACGGCTGAAAATATTGCAGATGGTAAAACGCCTGTTCGCTTCAGGCTTGAAGTGCGTGATAATCGTGGTGTCGTGATTCATGGCTCTCTTGAATTGCAGCAGCTAGGTGGCGATCTACGCAATGCGCAGCAAAGAGAAGTGCCCTTAGTGGCATCAGAGGCAGAACAAAAAATTCGTGTAAGTCGTGACGGCTGGGTTGAAATGGCGCCTGTGAGCAGTAGTGGTTCATACCGATTGGTGCTTGGCTATGGTAAAGTGCAAGAAACTATTGATCTTTATATCAAGCCTGAAAAGCGGGATTGGATTTTGGTAGGCTTTGCTGAAGGCACAGTGGGCTATAATAAGCTTTCAGGTGCAATTCAACCTGTAAATCAGGCTAATGAAGCGGATAAACTATACAAAGATGGTCGTGTGGCCCTGTATGCAAAAGGTCAAATTCCTGGTGATTTCTTGTTGACCATGTCTTATGACACAAGAGCCAAACAAGACAAAAACAGTCGTTTTGGTGATATTGATCCCAATAGTATGTACACCATTTATGGTGATACAACCAATCAGCAGTTTGATGGTACAAGTAGCAAGAAGTTGTATCTTAAAATTGAAAGAGATCAATTCTATGCTTTGTTTGGCGACTACAATACAGGCTTGACAACAACAGAATTTGCACGCTACTCCAGAACATTAACGGGTGTTAAAGCAGAGTTGCATGAAGATAAGGTAGGTTTTTCAGCATTTGCAGCACAAACCAGCCAGACCATGGTGAAAGATGAAATCCAAGGTAAAGGCATCAGTGGTTTGTATCACTTAAGCCGCCGAAACATTATTACCAATTCAGAAACGATTCGTATTGAAACGGTTGATAGGTTTAAGAGTGAAGTGGTCTTGGAATCTATTCAGCTAACGCGTCATGTGGACTATGATATTGATTATATATCAGGTACCGTGTGGTTTAAGCAGCCTGTGTTAAGCCGAGATGCAGATTTGAACCCTATTATGATTCGGGTGGAGTATGAAGCGAATGATAAAGCAGATCAGTTTACCGTTGCTGGTGGTCGTGCTTATGTGAAACCAACCACAGATATAGAGTTGGGCGGAACCTTTGTATCGGAAGGTTATCTTGGGGGTAGTAATAACCTAAGTGGTGTGGATGCTAAAATTCAAGTCACTGATAATGTTGATCTTCGTGCTGAAGCTGCAACATCAAGTCAGCAAGGTGTTTCAGCTTCAGCTTGGAAAGTTGAAGCGCGCTTGGCTGAGGAAAACTTAAGTGGTACAGCATATGTTCGCCAGCAAGATGATAACTTTGGCTTGGGTCAGCAGTTGGGTAGTGAAAACTCAACGCTAAAAGTTGGTGCAGATGCGCAGTATCGATTGAATGACGACGCAAGCTTCAACGCAGAAGTGTTCCGTCAGGAAGTGATCAACACAGGGGCCAAACGGGATATGGCAAGCGTGCAATACAAGCAACATATTGAAGATGACTTGGAGGTTCGTGGCGGTGTTCGCCTAAACCGTGATGTGGATGGCGCGGGCAAGAAAACAGGATCAACATTGGCGAGTGTTGGCGCGACAAAAGTAGTCACCTCTCGTTTGTCATTACGCGCGGATCATGAGCAAGCGCTGGCAACAGAAAATGGTGTAGACTACCCCACACGCACTGGTATTGGCGTAGACTACCGTGTTACGGATACCACGACATTGAGCGCAACCCAAGAGTGGACACAAGGTAATCAGCAAGACACAACTTCTACCCGCCTTGGTGTACGCACACAGCCTTGGAATGGCGCACAAATGACAACCAGCTACGAGCAACAGCTAAGTGATCATGGTAAACGCAGCTTCGCCAATGCTGGCTTATTGCAAACCTGGAAAATTGATGAAGCATTAACTTTCAGTGCAAGCATTGATAGAACACAAGTTTTGACCACGACAGTACCCACACCAATCAACTTGAATGCACCTGTTGCAACTGGTGGTGAGTCTTTTACGGCTTACTCAGTGGGGGCTGACTATAAACCTGGGGAATGGGTTTGGACCAACCGCTTGGAATACCGTACTAGTGACCTTAGTGTTCATCATGGTGTAAGCACTGGGCTACAAGGTCATGTGCATGAAAATCTGGCCATGCAGTTTACACTACGGTGGCAAAAGGATGTGCTTGCTTCATCGGCTTTGACTTTGGCTTCAGACGCATCACTTCGTGCAGCATGGCGCCCATCATATGATCAGCTTGTATTGCTGGATCGTTTTGATGTTCGGCGTAATGAACAAACGGGTGCAGGCTCCCAATCGAAAAGCCTTCGTTATATCAATAATTTAACTGCAAACTGGCAAAGTCATGATGTTTGGCAGCTTAGGTTGAATCATGGTATTAAGTTCACAGACGAAACACTGGCAGCAACGGCTTGGTCAGGTTTGACAGACTTGTTTGGCATGTATTTCATCTATGATATTGCAGATCACTGGGATGTTACAGCACAAGCCGCAGTTCTTCGTGTTCGCCACCTTCACAACTATCAACCAGGTTATGGCTTGGCTGTGGGGTATAATGTGCTAGATAATTTCTGGTTGAGCTTGGGCTATAACTTTGCAGGGTTTTATGATCAAGACTTTACAGGTGCTGAGTATGCCAGAAAAGGAGCTTATCTACGCTTCCGCTTTAAGTTTGACCAAAATATCCTTGCAGAGTGGGTAAAATAGCCGTAACATAGTTAAAAAAACTTGGGTGGATACATGGCAAAAATCAATGATGATGGTTATTTGGAGCTTTCTGGCGTTAATGAGAAACCTTTTCAATCCACCTTGAATGCAGAGAAGTTTCCGATTTTATCTGGTCTTAGCCCCTTGAGTTTGCGCATACTCAACCAAGCTTCCCATTTGCTGCATGTTGCCCAGGGTGTGGAAATGATGCACGCAGGTGATACACCCCATGATCTTTATTTTATCAATAAAGGTTCCGTTTCGATTGGTAAGTGTAGTGACGGCAAAATGAAGGTGGTTACCAAGCTTGTTGCCGGAAACTTTTACGGTGAATATGGTGCACTACGAGGCAAAACAAGGTTTGCGTCTGTTTATACTGCAGAGCCATCAGAGATTATACGCGTTGATCTAAACGCAGTGCAGCAAGTATTTGATGCTGATACTGATTTTAGAGCTAGGGTGTATAAGGTGATGCAAGAGCGCTTGCTCAATAGCTTTTTATTTGGTCACCCTGCCTTCAAAAAGATGTCGAGTTCATCAAGGGATAAGCTTGCAAAATTATTGCAGGTGATTGAGCTAGAGCGCGATGAAATGTTGTTTCGAAGAGGTGATGCTGCCAGCAATTATTACTTGATTTTATCTGGTGAAGCCGAGATTACCGTGATGCTTGATGATATACCCACAGTACTTGAAGTTCGTCGTGAGAGTAGCGTATTGGGTGAAGTGCGCTTGAATCAGGGCAAGGAGTATGCTTATGGGGTATATGCCGCCAATGGCTTAGACTTATTGGTGTTGGATAAAGGTGCGATGCAAAAGATTCAGCAAGAAGACCCTGAAGCTTTACCATTATTGCAACGCATGATCGTTCATTCTGCAAAGAAAACAGCAGCCATGATGCGCAACATTTCGCAAAAAAACAAAACTTAGCTTTTGTTGGTTTGGTGCTGCTGAAAGACAGCTTGAATCATACTTTCCCATATTTGAATATAGCTTTTGGTGAGTCTGGTGTTGGTTTGCGTCAAGTGTGTGTGTAAGCTTTTTCGGCAGCCTGGTGAAATTTTCATGCCTTGCTGCCTTGCGCATAATTCACATAGTAAATGGGCTTGCCGCCAAAACATGGTTTGATTGAGAACAATATGTTTTGAGCAATACCAGCAATGTTCAAAATCAGCAACCCAGCCAGCAGTTTGCATCATATTCCAAGTTGCCGCCATCAAGCCTGAATCTTCAGGACGGCGGGACAGGATGTGTAGCGCATGCCAAAGCTCCTCAAAGCCAGCATGAACACCATCAGGAAACAAGATGGATGCTTTGGCGAGTAAAGCTTGCCCTGCGAGAATTTTGGATTCAGGCAGAAGTGGTGAAAGTCGTTGAGCTTCAAGCAATGTACCCATGCTGCCTGTTCGAGGTTCTTTCCAACGCAATTGTAATGTATATAATGGCATTAAGGCTGCACGAAAGGGGCTTTTGGCTCGCCTTGCACCCCTTGCCATCAAGCTGATACGCCCGTGTTGCTTTGTTAAGCAATGGAGAATCAATGAGGAATCACTGTAGGCAATGCTGCGCAATAAAAGCGCAGCATCCCTTTGTTCAGCCATCAGTACTACAGCCCCAGTTCGTGTAAAATATTGGGTTTATCAAACCAATCTTTTTGCACTTTTACCCAAAGTTTGAGGTTTACTTTGCAACCTAAAAGCTCTTCCAAACCTTCTCGTGTTTTGATGCCGATATGTTTCATCAACTCGCCACCTTTGCCAATCAGCATGGGTTTATGCCGCTCTGAGGCGACCAAAATTACGGCTGATATTTCAATTTTATTGCCCAAGTCCACAAAGTCTTCAATATCTACAGCCGTTTGGAACGGGATTTCTTGATGCATAGACAAAAAGACTTGCTCACGCACATATTCCGCCGCCATTTGTCGTTGGCTTTGGTCGGTAAACCATTCAGGATCATACATGGGTTGGCGTTTGGGTAAATGTTTGCTGATTTCTTTGAGCAAAGCTTGCACTTGCGAGCCTTTTTTTGCTGAAATAGGAATATAAGCATCTGCTTTGGGGTCGAGTTGCTGAATGTCTTGTAGGCGGGGAAGTAGCCTGTCTTTGTTGGACTTGTCGATTTTATTGATGATATGAATGCGTGGTTGATGCAAACGACCATCCGCAAAACGCTCAATTAAAGCTATGCTTCCTTTATCCATGGGCTTGGAGCCATCTTGCATGATGCAGAGTACATCGGCTTCTTCTGCTGCTGTGTATGCGACTTTGACCATATTCTTGTTAAGCTGTTGTGAGCCTTGATGAATACCTGGTGTATCCACAAACACAATTTGCTGATGTTCATCGCTATGAATACCCAGAATCCTGTGACGGGTGGTTTGGGGTTTGGGTGTTACAATGGCGACTTTTGCGCCAATGATTGTATTCATCAGTGTCGATTTTCCTACATTGGGGCGACCCAAAAGGGCAACTGTGCCACAGCGATAATCAGGGTTGTCGGTGTTTAATGGTTGTACATCGCTAATCATCTCTTCCAAAGATTTAGCCATCGCTATTCACCTCGCCTTTGCTAATGCCCATCAGCTTGGCAGCAATGAAATCATCAATATCACCATCCAAGAAGTTTTGTGTGTTGCTGGTTTCCATACCTGTGCGTAAATCTTTAATGCGAGAGGCATCCAATACATAGGAGCGAATTTGATGTCCCCAGCCAATGTCGGATTTGGTGTCTTCCATATCTTGTTTTTCAGCCTGTTGCTTTTCAATTTCCAGCTCATAAAGCCGTGCTTTAAGCATTTTCCAGCAGTGGTCACGGTTTTTATGTTGTGAGCGGTCACTTTGGCATTGCACCACCACACCTGTTGGTTCATGCGTCATGCGCACTGCAGAATCGGTTTTGTTGACATGCTGCCCGCCAGCGCCTGATGCGCGATAGGTATCCACCCGTACATCTGCGGGGTTGATGTCAATATCAATGTCTCGGTCAATATCAGGATAGGCAAAGACAGAGGCAAAGGATGTATGGCGGCGATTGCCTGAATCAAAAGGTGATTTGCGCACCAAGCGGTGTACACCAATTTCAGCTTTGAGAAAGCCATAGGCATATTCGCCTTTGATGGATACCGTGGCAGACTTAATACCCGCTTCTTCACCGGGCGTACATTCAATGAGCTCTGTTTTGAAGCCTTTGCGTTCTGCCCAGCGGAGATACATGCGCAAGAGCATTTCCGCCCAATCTTGAGCTTCTGTGCCACCTGAGCCTGCATTGATGTCTAAAAATGCGGACTCTGCATCGGTTTCCCCGCCCAGCATTTGTGCCAATTCAAAGGCTTCAATATCTTTTTGCACTTGTTCAAGCTCTGCTACAGCTTCGAGCTTGGATTCCTGGTCGTCTTCTTCCATGCCCATTTCAAACAGCATGGATGCTTCTTCAAGTGTATTTAATGTTTGGTTGAACCCATTGATGGTACGCTCTAAA
>JALSGX010000121.1 GCA_026982535.1 Ghiorsea sp.
TTTTTTATGTCAGCTTTTAGAAAAACCCTACATTGCGTGTCTCGACAACCTTTAATGCCTTGTTAAAGTTTCATCGCAAGCTAAGGAGGTGGTATGTCGCAGTCATTGTTACAAGAACTTGCCAAGTTGCTTCCTGCTGCTGCGCTTTTAACTTCGAAAGAAGCGCTCAAGCCGTATGAATGCGATGGCTTATCGGTGTATAAAGGTTTGCCCCTTGCTGTTGTTCTTCCAGAAACCATCGAACAAGCACAAGCCATCATCCAATTATGCAAACAGCATCACACGCCCATCATTGCCAGAGGTGCAGGCACAGGTTTGGCAGGTGGTGCTATGCCGACCAAGGGTGCTGTGGTTTTATCTTTAGCGAAGTTTAACCAAATTTTAGATATTGATGTGGAGAATCGCACAGCAACGGTGCAGCCTGGTGTTCGCAACTTAGCGATTTCTGATGCTGTGGCACAACATGGTCTTTATTATGCGCCCGACCCGTCCTCACAAATTGCTTGCACCATTGGTGGTAATGTGGCGGAAAATTCAGGTGGGGTTCATTGCCTGAAATACGGTTTAACGGTGCATAATGTGTTGGGTGTGAAGTTTCTCACGGTAGATGGTGAACTGATTGAGCTTGGTGGCAAAGCTTTGGATGATGCGGGTTATGATTTGTTGGCATTGATGCATGGCTCGGAAGGTTTGTTGGGGGTGATGGTTGAAGTGACTGTCAAACTCTTGCCCGCACCTGAAGTGGCTAAAGTATGCCTGGCAATCTTTGATGATATTGAGAAAGCTGGGCAAGCGGTGTGTGATATTATTGCGGAAGGCATTGTGCCTGCGGGTTTGGAAATGATGGATAAACTCGCTATTGAAGCCGCAGAAGCGTATGCCAAGGCGGGTTATCCGATTGATGCGCAAGCGATTGTGTTGTGTGAAATTGATGGCACAGAAGATGGTGTGGCTGAATTTATTGAGAAAGTTGAAGTTGTGTTGACCAAGGGTGGCGCGGTGGAAACACGGGTATCGAAAAGTGAAGCAGAGCGAATGCAATTCTGGGCAGGTCGTAAAGCTGCATTTCCTGCTGTGGGTAGGCTTGCACCCGACTATTATTGCATGGATGGCACGATTCCTAAAGCCAAACTTGCAGAAGTGTTGAAGCAAATTGCATTGTGGTCGGATGAATATGGTCTGCCTGTGGCGAATGTATTTCATGCGGGTGATGGCAATATGCATCCGCTTATTTTGTATGATGCAAATAAACCTGGTGAGTTGGAACAAACGGAAGAATTTGGCAAAAAAATTCTTGAATTATGTGTACAAGTTGGCGGCACAATCACAGGTGAACATGGTGTTGGTGTAGAAAAGTTGGATTCCATGTGCGTGCAGTTTGGCAAACTTGAATTGAGCCAATTTTTAGCCATGAAAGATGTGTTTGATGATGAAGGTTTGCTCAACCCAGGTAAAGCCGTGCCCACATTGCATAGATGCGCCGAGCTTGGGCGAATGCATGTGCACAATGGGCAGTTGCCGCACCCTGAATTGGAGCGGTTTTGATGGTTTTTTCCACCGCAGAGTACGCAAAGGAACGCAGAGGAGTTTACGGTGTCTGATTGCTCAAGTGCATTGCAGCGGCAGGTTCAAGATGCGTATCATTCGGGAACGGCATTAAATATTATTGGTGGGGATAGCAAATCGTGGTATGGGCGTGAGCCTGTGGGCGAAGCGTTACATGTTGGCGCGCATCAAGGTATTATCAATTATATGCCCACTGAATTGGTGGTCACGGTTCGCGCAGGCACGAAGTTATCCGATATTGCAGATGCTTTGGATAAACATCAGCAGCGCCTTCCTTTTGACCCACCGTATTTTGGAGAAAGCGCGACCATTGGTGGTACTGTGGCATGTAATTTTTCTGGTCCCCGCCGCCCTTACGCAGGTTCATGTCGCGATTTTGTGTTGGGCTGTACTATGCTGAATGGCAAAGGTGAGATTCTGAAGTTTGGCGGCGAAGTGATGAAAAATGTGGCGGGTTTTGATGTGTCCCGTTTGATGGCGGGAAGTCTTGGCACACTGGGTGTGTTGCTGGACATTTCATTGAAGACATTACCGCATCGTTTGGCAGAGCAAACTGTGGTCATTGATGCAGACTTCAAGCAAGCCATCAAGTTGATGAATCACTGGGCAGGCACACCGCTGCCTGTCACAGCCATGTGCGCAGATGGTCAAACGGTTTACTTTCGTATTTGTGGTGCGTCAAGCGCAGTTGAGCGTAGCCGCAAAGAAATTGGTGGCACGATTTTTGATGATGGCAAAAGCTTTTGGAAAGATTTAAGGGAGCATCAACTATCTTTTTTTGATACAGATAAAGCCTTGTATCGTTTATCTGTACCGCCTGCGGCTGCATTTGAATTGCTTGATGGCACGCAAACCAGTGATTGGTTTATCGGCTGGGGTGGAGCGCAACGCTGGTTAACATCCGATTTGCCTTTTGAGGTGGTACAAAGGTATGCCAAAAAGCTAGGTGGTCATGCCCGCATCATGCGTGGTGGTAATCGAAGCGAAGAAGTGTTTGCGCCATTATCCCCTGCTTTGATGACATTGCACAAAAAGCTTAAACACAGCTTTGACCCCAAAGGGATTTTGAATCCTGGGCGCATGTATAAGGATTTGTAAATGCAAACCAATATCCCCCAATCCATACTTGATACACCAGAAGGCAAAGAAGCCAATGCTATTTTGCGCTCATGCGTGCATTGCGGCTTTTGCACGGCCACTTGCCCGACCTACCAAGAGCTTGGCGATGAGTTGGATGGTCCGCGTGGACGCATTTACCTCATTAAAGATATGTTGGAAGGGGGTGAAGCCACCGCAGAAACCCAGCAGCATTTGGATAGGTGTTTAACATGCCGTGCGTGTGAAACCACCTGTCCATCAGGTGTGGAATATGCGCATTTGGCAGAGATTGGTAAAGCCATGGTGGAAGAAAAGGTGGGCAGACCGTGGGCGCAACGATTATTGCACAAAGCTTTGGTTAAAGTGTTGCCGAATCGCCCATTGTTTTCAGCGTTGATGACGGTGGGGCGTGTATTTCGCCCTATGTTACCACAGTCGCTCAAGGCTAAGGTTCCCAAAGGTAAAAAGGTTGCTGCATATCCGAATCAAGAACATTTGCGTAAAGTGTTGTTGATTGAAGGCTGTGTGCAGCCAAGCATGTCACCTGAAATTGATGTAGCTGCGGCGCGCGTGTTGGATAAGTTGGGTATTCAAACACTGCGAACAGGGCAAGCACAGTGTTGTGGTGCGGTGGAAAACCATTTGCATGCCAAAGAAGCAGGCTTGAAGCGAGTGCGTGCCAATATTGATGCGTGGTTGCCTTTCGTGGAATTGGGGGTGGAGGCGATATTATCTACAGCCAGCGCATGTGCTTTGGAAATCAAGGAATACGCACATTTGCTCAAACATGACCCTGAGTATGCAGAGAAAGCAAAAATCATTTCAGATAAAGCCAAAGATTTGGTGGAAGTTTTGGCGGAAGAAGATTTGAGTGCGTTAAAGGTGGATACGACAAAAAAAGTTTCTTTTCATGCACCATGTACCTTGCAACATGGGCAGAAGTTAAGCGGCAGGGTTGAGCAGTTATTGACGAAAGTGGGTTATGATTTAGCACCCGTGATGGATGCGCATTTGTGTTGTGGTTCTGCGGGCACATATTCCATTCTACAACCCAAACTATCGGAGACATTACGAGATAATAAAGTGCAGCACCTCACTGCCAACCAACCCGACATCATCGCCACAGCAAATATCGGCTGCTTGCATCATATTCAGGCTGGCACGGATAAACCTGTACAACATTGGATTAACCTTTTGGGGCATGTTTAGGGTTGTGCGGGTATGGCTGCTGTCAACCTTGCTGTTCAGCAGTGGCGCGATAGCCATATACAGCATGAGGGTGCATCCTTTACTTTTCGGGATATAGTTACACCTTCAAATCATATGAGAGGTATAATAATGACATCATCATTTCATCCACCACAACGCACATTGATGGGGCCAGGCCCTTCGGATGTGAACCCTCGTATTTTAGAAGCGATGAGCCGCCCAACGATTGGTCACTTAGACCCATTGTTCGTGCAAATGATGGACGAAATGAAAGGCTTGTTGCAATACGCTTTCCAAACCAAAAATGAACTGACGATTCCAGTGTCTGCACCGGGTTCTGCGGGCATGGAAACATGCTTTGTAAACCTTGTTGAACCTGGTGACACTGTCATCATCTGTCAAAATGGTGTGTTTGGTGGACGCATGAAAGAAAATGTGGAACGATGCGGTGCAACAGCCATCATGGTTGAAGATGAGTGGGGCACAGCTTGCGACCCTGCGAAATTGGAAGCAGCACTAAAAGCGCATCCTGAAGCGACCACGGTTGCCTTTGTTCATGCGGAAACATCCACAGGCGCAAGCACAGATGTGAAAACCATGTGTGACTTGGCACATGCTCACGGCTGTTTGACCATTGTGGATGCTGTGACATCCCTGGGCGGCACGGAGTTGCGTGTGGATGATTGGGGCATTGATGCGATTTATTCGGGTACACAAAAATGCTTGTCTTGCACGCCGGGTTTGTCGCCTGTGTCGTTTAGCCCAGCGGCGGTTGAGCGCATTCAAAACCGTAAAACCAAAGTGCAAAGCTGGTTCTTGGATTTGAATCTTGTGATGGGCTACTGGGGGCAAGGTGCAAAACGCGCATACCACCATACCGCACCGATTAACGCACTTTATGCGTTGCATGAGGCTTTGGTATTGTTGAAGGAAGAGGGTCTGGAAAATGCTTGGGCGCGTCATGCCAAACATCACAACGCACTTAAAGCGGGCTTGGAAACCTTGGGCTTGTCGTTTATCGTGCCAGAGGCAGACCGCTTGCCGCAGCTTAACTCTGTGAGTATTCCTGATGGTGTGGATGATGCGCAAGTGCGCGGTATATTGTTGAATGATTACAATCTTGAAATCGGCGCGGGGCTTGGCGTGATGGCAGGTAA
Organism: Ghiorsea sp.; assembly: GCA_026982535.1. GTDB lineage: Bacteria > Pseudomonadota > Zetaproteobacteria > Mariprofundales > Mariprofundaceae > Ghiorsea. The sequence continues at coordinate 5,031 of JALSGX010000121.1, forward strand.
AGTTTGGCGCATTGGTTTGATGGGTTACGCATGTCGTAAAGATAATGTGCTTACATGTGTATCAGCATTGGGCGAGGTCTTGGGTCGCGTTGGCGTGGATGTTGACGCTAAGAAAGCCATGGCAGCAACGCTTTCAGCCTACGGCGAATAAAAAGTATGCGGGGCTAATACCCCATTTTCATAGACTGAATAGGAGGCGCCGCGACTTTAGCCGCGCCATTGGTTGGAGAATACATGTCTGATTTATTGAAAACACCACTGTTTGATGCGCATGTGGCATTGGGTGGGAAGATTGTACCTTTTGCGGGCTATGAACTGCCTGTGCAATACAAAGATGGTGCGCTAAAAGAATACACAGCCGTGCGTGATGGCAAGGCAGGTATTTTTGATATTACGCACATGGGTCAAGTGCGTGTGGAAGGTAAAGATGCGTTGGCTTTTCTTCAATATGTGACCACCAATGATGTGTCCAAACTTGTGGATGGGCAGGTGCAATATTCTGCGCTTTTGAACGAACAAGGTACATTTATTGATGACATCACCACCTATAAAATCAGTGATGAAGCGTATTATCTTTGTGTTAACGCGGCAAATCGACATAAAGATGTGGCGCACTTGCAAGAAGAGGCTGCACGCTTTGATGTGAGCGTCACCGATGAATCGGATGATACCACGCTATTGGCATTGCAAGGCGCAAAAGCACAAGCTGCATTGCAAACCATTACTGATTTGGATTTGGAAGGAATAAGTTACTATAGGTTTGCCAGAGGTAAGATTGGCAGTGATCAAGGTTTGATTTCACGCACAGGTTATACAGGCGAAGATGGCTTTGAGATTTATATTCCTAATCACATTGCTGTTGAAGTATGGGATGCTTTGCTTGCCCAAGGTGCTGTGCCGGTTGGTTTGGCAGCTAGAGATATGTTGCGCACAGAAATGGGTTACGCGCTTTATGGGCATGAGATTTCTGATGCCGTGACCCCTGTTGAAGCCAAACTGATGTGGATTACCAAATTGGATAAAGGTGATTTTATTGGTAAAGCAGCTGTGGAAGCTCGCAAAGCTGAAGGTGCGCAAAAACGATTGATTGCTCTGAAATTGACAGGTCGCGGCATTCCCCGTGAACACTATCCAGTGTTTGTGGATGGTGAATTAAGTGGCGAAGTCACATCGGGTATGCACTCACCACTCGCAGGTGCTGGTGTGGCTTTGGCGTATGTCAAGCCAGAACATGTGACAGACGGCAACTTAACTGTTGAAATACGCGGTAAACAAATCGAAGCAGAGCGAACTACAACACCATTTGTGCGTTCAAATGTAAGGAGATAATATGTCAGTACCAACAGATTTAAGATACACCAAAGAACATGAGTGGGTGCGTATCGAAGGCGATACAGCCACATTCGGCATTTCCGACCATGCCCAAGAAGCTCTGGGCGATATTGTGTTTGTTGAGCTACCTGAAGTAGGGCGAAGCATTGATGCTGGCGAAGCTTATGGTGTGGTAGAATCGGTGAAAGCGGTATCGGATGTGTATGCGCCAGTGGCGGGTGAAGTGATTGAAGTGAATGAAGCTTTGGAATCGGAAGCTGATTTGGTGAATTCCGACCCTTATGGTGCTGGCTGGATTATCAAAGTGAAAATCAGCGATAATAATGCCGATACCGATTTGATGAACCCTGAAGAATACACTGCATTTTTAGACGACTAATTTACCACGAAGAGCACGAAGGTTTCTACTTTTGTGTTCTTTTGTTTTTGTGGTTTGAGAGATAAATCATGCGATATTTACCCCATACTGATAGTGATAGACAAGCCATGCTGGAAAGCATGGGTATGCAAGACATATCAGCATTGTTTGCTGATATTCCTGATGAGTTTCACATGGAGCCTGGAAGCTTAGATTTGCCCGATGCTTTATCGGAAGCAGGCATCGTAAAGAAGTTTATCAAGGCAGCAGAAAAGAATAGAAATGCAATCAATACCCGTTGTTTCTTGGGTGGTGGTACATACCATCATTTTGTGCCTGCGGTGGTGGATTATGTGATTTCACGAGGTGAGTTTTTAACCGCATACACACCATACCAACCTGAAATTGCCCAGGGCACTTTACAAGCCTTGTTTGAATATCAAACCATGATTGCGCGGCTAACAGGCATGGAAGTCTCTAACGCATCCATGTATGAAGCTGCCACAGCAACGGCGGAAGCTGCATTGATGGCAAGGCGTGTGACTCGCAAAACACGCACGGTGATTGCAGGATCTGTGAATCCAAGGTATAGAGCTGTAACCCAAAACTACTTGTCTCGCCTTGAAGGTGATTTTGTTGAAGTTGGTATGGGACAATTCGGAACAGATTTAAGTAAGGTGATTGCTGAAATTGATGACACAACCGCAAGTGTGATTGTGCAATACCCCGATTTTTATGGTTCGGTGTACGATTTGGCGCCACTTCGTGAGGCATGTGATGCCCACAAATGTTTGATGGTGGTGGCATTCTCAGATGTGAGTGCCTTTGGTTTGATTGAGCCGCCGGGTGCGTATGGCGCGGATATTGCTGTGGGCTCGGGTCAAGCTTTGGGAATCCCTATGGCATTTGGTGGCCCGCACTTGGGTGTTTTTGCTTGCAAACAAAAGTATTTACGGCAAATGCCGGGTCGCGTGTGTGGGTTAACTACAGATGCCGATGGTAAACGAGGGTTTGTATTAACATTATCCACACGCGAACAACATATTCGCCGTGAAAAAGCGACATCCAATATTTGTACCAACCAAGGTTTGATGTGTACAGCCGCCGCCGCTTATATGGCGCTGATGGGTGATGAAGGTTTGAAAACTGTGGCAAACCATTCTGCGGCAGCATTGGATCTGTTGATTTCCAAACTGCCAAGTCATGTGGTGGCAGCCAGTGGTGCGCACTACAATGAAACCGTGCTTACCTTTGAAAGTGGTGAAAAGCGGGATGCTTTTATCGCCGAAGCGCGTAAGCAGGATATTTTTGCGGGCATTCCGTTAGAGAAGTTGGATAAAACCATTGAAGCTAAACATCTGTTGGTGGCGACCACAGAAATGATTGAGGAAGCCGATATCAACGACTATATCGCTGCGATGGAGGCGGCAGCATGAGTGAACATACATATTCAGCCACATCAGGCATTCAGCAAGAAGAACCATTATTGTTTGAACACGCGCATGAAGCGCCTGAGTCTATCAGTTTACCGGGTGTGCAAGCAGATGCACCTTCGTCCCTAGACGCATTTAAGCGCAAAAAAGCGGCCAATATTCCAGGGCTTTCTGAGCCTGAAACGGTGCGTCACTTTGTGCGCCTAAGCCAATGGAACCACGGTATTGAGACTGGGTTTTATCCTTTGGGTTCATGCACCATGAAATATAATCCAAGAGTGAATGAGCAAATCGCAAGGCTTCCAGGTATCGCCCATGTGCACCCTGACCAGCCTGAAGATTCTGTACAGGGCATTTTGGGTTTGTTACACGAGCTTCAAGGTTGGCTTGCTGAAATTGCAGGATTTAGTGATGTGACCTTGCAACCTGCAGCAGGTGCGCATGGTGAGCTTGCGGGTTTGATGATGATTCGCAAATGTTTGGATGCCAGAGGCGAACAACATCGCAAAAAAGTGCTGGTTCCTGATTCCGCGCATGGTACCAACCCTGCATCGGCTGCATTGTGTGGCATGTACACGGTTGAAATCAAATCGGGTGCGGATGGGCGCATTGATTTGGATGAATTGAAGAAACATTTGGATGATGATGTTGCAGCACTGATGATGACCAACCCGAACACGGCAGGAACATTTGAATCCGACATCAAAGAAATCTGCCAACTTGTGCATGACGCGGGCGGGCTAGTGTATGGTGACGGTGCCAACTTAAACGCGCTTGTTGGTGTGGCGCGTCCAGGTGATATGGGCTTGGATTGTTTGCATATTAATGTGCACAAAACATTCTCTACACCGCATGGCGGCGGTGGCCCGGGTGCTGGGCCAGTGGCTGTGAACGACACACTCAAGCCCTTTATGCCAGTGCCTCGTATTGTTGAAAAGGATGGTGTGTTTTCCATTGAAACGGGAGATGAACAATCCATTGGCACGATGTTGAGCACACTGGGGCAAACGGGTGTGTATATGCGCGCCAACGCCTATATTTCTGCATTTGGTAAACAGCATATCCACAAAATCGCGCAAGACGCGGTGCTTAATGCCAATTATGTTTTGAGCCGTTTGAAAGATGTGTATCATGTGCCGTTTGAAGGTTTGTGTAAACATGAGTGCCTGCTTACGGATAAGTGGCAAAATAAACATGGTGTTAAAACCTTGGATATTGCAAAAAGGCTTATTGATTTAGGCTTCCATCCCATGACGGTGTATTTCCCACTGATTGTGCATGGTGCGATGTTGATTGAACCCACGGAAACGGAATCCAAAGAAACCTTGGATGCGTTTTGCGATGCGATGTTAGAAATCGCTACGCAGTGTGAAGCTGGGGATACACAAGCTTTGCATGATGCACCGCTTAAACCGATTCGCCGCCGTTTGGATGAAACCCAAGCAGCACGGAAGCCTGTGCTTGTTTGGAGCGAGTAGTTTCCCCTCATTTCTTTGTCATCAAAGAAACGAAGCAAAGAAAATGCCCTATATATATCCGTTTATCCAAAACCCATAAGCTAAAGCGGGCACAAAACAAGCGGTTTTGCTTTATCCCTTCTTTAGCTTTTGTTTTTTGGCGGATATATAACAGAGGTAATGGTGCTACAGTAGCTTCCCATACTGTCATTCCCGCGTAGGCGGGAATCCACCAGTCTCATTGGTAAAACTATAGGTTCCCGCTTTCGCGGGAATGACGACGATTAAAACTCTGCGTACCTCTGTGTCCTTTGCGGTGAAAAAAGTGGGCTGCTGCGGTTTAACCATGGTGAAACATGACAAGTTCAAATCAAAGCGTAAGCTTCGTGTCACGCTATATGGATGAGGTGAAGTAGGCATGCGAAAATCAAAAAAACAATCTGGTATGAACGCGCAAGAGCGTAAATCGGTTAGCGCATTATCCAGTATTTTTGCCTTAAGAATGATGGGTCTATTTCTCATTCTACCCGTATTCTCAACTTATGCTCACGGGCTTGATGGTGCGCTTGAGCACCCAGAGTTGGTGGGTATTGCATTGGGTGCGTATGGTTTGACCCAAGCGTTGTTTCAAATTCCATTTGGCATGATGTCCGATAAATTCGGGCGCAAACCCGTGATTGCGGCGGGTATGGTTATTTTTGCCATAGGTAGTTTTATCGCGGGTATGTCGGATGATATTGTGGGCGTATTGATTGGGCGGATTATTCAAGGCTCGGGCGCAGTTGCCGCAGCTGTGATTGCCTTAACAGCCGATTTAACCCGAGAAGAGCACCGCACCAAAGCTATGGCAAGCATTGGGGTTACCATTGGTATGTCATTTGCCGTGTCTATGGCGATTGCGCCTTTGTTGAACACATGGATTGGGGTCGATGGTATATTTATGCTTACAGGGGTTATGTCACTATTATCCATATTAGTACTGTATGTGATTGTGCCAGAGCCAACTCATACAGGACATCATTCCGATAGTGAAGTCACCAAGGGTATGTTTAAGCAAGTATTGCGACATGGTGCGTTGTTGCGCTTGGATGTTGGTGTTTTGATTTTGCACATGAGCTTAACCGCATTGTTTGTGGTGCTGCCTTTGGTATTGGTGAGTGACAATATATTGCCTTCCGCAGAACAGTGGAAATTATATTTGCCCGTCATGTTGCTGGCATTTATGTTGATGGTGCCGCTTATTATTGTCGCAGAAGCCAGGCGCAAGATGAAACAAGTCTTTTTATCAGCGATTGCAATGCTCATTGCTGCAAGCCTGATGCTTGCTTGGGCGCATGATTCATTGTGGTGGGTTGCAGGTGCGCTGTTGGTTTTCTTTACTGGGTTTAATACCCTAGAAGCAAGTATGCCATCGCTTGTATCTAAATATGCACCTGCAGGGGCAAAAGGTACGGCTGTGGGTATATTTAATACATCGCAATTCTTTGGCGCGTTTGTTGGTGGGGTATTGGGTGGTTTCTTGTATGACCCGATTGCCCAAAACTTTGCAACGCTATTTTATGTGGTGGCTGTCATGCTTGGGGTTTGGTGGTTGATTGCCTGGTTTATGCCTGAACCACCTTATGTTGCGACCATAACACTGCGTGTAGATATTCAAGACCAAGCAATGGCAAGCCATGTGCAGGCACAATTGCTGGCTTTGGATGGTGTTGTGGAAGTAAAGGTGTTGCTAGGTGAACAGGCAGCATACTGCAAAATTGATAAGCACAAGTTGGATGAAGAAAGTTTGCTTCATAAGGCTGCCAATTTTTGTTAAATAAGGTGTCTGAGGCTTGTGTGATTGATGGCTAGTCATTGCTAAAGGTAAAGGCAGTAAAAACAGAGCAAAAAAAAGTTGACATGGCAAATGCGTATCCCTATGTTTCGCCGCCCTCACAAGCTGCATCTTAAATCACATCAGGTGTAAGATAGAGGAAAGTTTTTAAGAGGTAACGATGCCAACAATCAACCAATTGATTCGCAAGCCCCGTAAGGATAAGCGGAAGATTAATAAAGTTCCCGCATTACAAGCATGCCCACAGCGGCGCGGTGTTTGTACACGCGTGTACACAACCACACCCAAAAAGCCTAACTCGGCTTTGCGTAAGGTGGCGCGTGTTCGCTTAACGAATGGTCATGAAGTAACAGCCTATATTCCAGGCGAAGGTCACCGTTTGCAAGAGCACAGTGTTGTGTTGATTCGTGGGGGGCGGGTAAAAGATTTACCAGGTGTTCGTTATCATGTATTGCGTGGGGTGCTGGATACTACGGGTGTTGAGGGTCGTAAGCAGGCTCGCTCGAAGTATGGCGCCAAGCGTCCGAAGTAAGAGGGGAAGAAAGAAATGCCACGAAAAGGTCCAGTTAGCCGTCGTCCAATTACGCCAGACGCGAAATTTGGGGACACGAAAGTCTCAACAGTTGTAAATGCAATCATGTTGGATGGTAAAAAAGCAAAGGCTGAGGCTATTGTTTATGGTGCAATGGAAATTGCGGCACAAAAGACAGGTGAGGATGCGTTGAGTGTTCTTCATCGCGCTTTGGATTCAATTCGCCCGCTGGTTGAAGTTAAGTCTCGTCGTGTGGGCGGGGCGACTTATCAGGTTCCAATGGAAGTATCCGAGCGTCGTCAAGCGTCATTGGCGGTACGGTGGTTGGTTGAGTATTCACGCAAGCGCTCTGAGCAAACCATGGCAGAGCGGTTGGGTAATGAGATGGTGGATGCCATCAATGAGCGTGGCGGAGCGTATAAGAAGCGTGACGAAACGCACCGTATGGCTGAGGCCAATAAGGCATTTTCGCATTTCCGCTGGTAGGGTTACAAAGCTCGCTTGGCGAGCAGAAAGTTTGAAGTAATTAAAAGTTTTTTATTGTTCTAAACAGTTTAGGTTAGAAGAGGAGTAGTATCGTGGCACGAAAGACACCACTAGAGCGCGTACGGAACATTGGAATTATGGCGCATATTGATGCGGGTAAAACCACCATTACCGAACGAATCCTTTTCTATACCGGTGTTTCGCATAAAATCGGCGAAGTTCATGATGGTGCAGCAACCATGGACTGGATGGAACAAGAGCAAGAGCGCGGGATTACCATTACATCTGCAGCTACAACCTGTAGTTGGAAGAATCATCACATCAATATTATCGACACACCAGGGCATGTGGACTTCACCATTGAGGTGGAGCGATCCTTGCGCGTGTTGGATGGTGCTGTTGGTGTTTTTTGTGCGGTAGGTGGTGTTCAGCCACAATCAGAAACGGTTTGGCGCCAGGCTGATCGTTATAATGTTCCCCGCATTGCCTTTGTGAATAAAATGGATCGTACTGGCGCTGAGTTTTTCCGTGTTGTGGACGAAATCAAAGAGCAGCTTGGTCATAATGCTGTGCCATTGAATGTACCTATTGGTGCCGAAGACCAGTTTAAGGGTGTCATTGATTTGGTTAGTATGAAGGCCATTATATGGAATGATGAGTCTATGGGGTCAGACTATTCCATTGAAGATATTCCTGAAGAGCTTCAAGATCAGGCTGAAGAGTACCGTGAAGTGTTGATGGATGCGGTGTCCATGGAAGATGAAGAGTTGATGGAGCTTCATCTGGAAGGGGAGGAGATTCCCGTTGATAAACTTAAGGCTGCGATTCGCAAGGCGGTTTTAGACATTTCCATTATTCCAGTACTTTGTGGCACAGCCTTTAAGAATAAAGGTGTACAGACTTTGCTGGATGCTGTTGTGGACTACATGCCTGCACCCATTGATATCCCTGACATTAATGGGGTAAAAGTGGATTCGGATGAGGAAGATTCTCGCCCATCATCAGATGATGCGCCATTTTCGGCTTTGGCATTCAAGGTGATGACAGATCCTTTTGTTGGTGTTTTAACTTTCTTCCGTGTGTATTCAGGTGTTTTGGATTCTGGCTCATATGTATTAAACTCTGTGAAAAACAAGCGTGAGCGAGTCGGTCGTATTTTGCAAATGCATGCCAATGATCGTAAAGAAATTAAAGAAGTGCGTGCGGGGGATATTGCAGCGGCGGTTGGTTTGAAGGTGACCACCACAGGTGACACACTTTGTGACCCTGAACATGCTATTGTTTTGGAGCGTATGGAATTCCCAGAGCCTGTGATTTCTGTGGCTATTGAGCCAAAAACAAAAGCAGATCAGGAAAAGATGGGTGTTGCACTGGGTAAGCTGGCTGCTGAAGATCCATCGTTCCGTGTGAAAACAGATGAGGAAACAGGACAAACGATTATTTCAGGTATGGGTGAGCTTCATCTTGAAATTCTGGTTGATCGTTTAAAGCGAGAGTTCAAGGTGGATGCCAATATTGGTAAGCCGCAGGTGGCATATCGTGAAACCATTCGTGGCTCTGGTAAGTTTGAAGGCAAGTTTGTGCGCCAATCGGGTGGTCGCGGTCAGTTTGGTCATGTTTGGCTGGAAATCGAGCCTTTGGAAGCTGGTGGCGGATTTGAGTTTGAAGATAAAATCACGGGTGGTGTTGTGCCGCGTGAGTATATTCCTGCTGTTGGTAAAGGCTGTGAAGAAGCCATGCAAAACGGGGTGCTGGCAGGTTTTCCGATGGTGGATATCAAGGTTGCCTTGGTTGATGGCTCTTATCACGATGTGGACTCCAGTGAAATGGCATTCAAGGTTGCTGCATCCATGGGTTTCCGTACAGGGTGTGAGCAGTGTAACCCTGTAATTCTTGAGCCAATCATGAAAGTAGAGGTGACAACGCCTGAGGAATATATGGGTGATATTGTAGGCGATTTGAACCGTCGTCGTGGTAAAATACAAGGTATGAATGATCGTGGCATTGCCAAGGTTGTTGACGCTGAGGTTCCATTGTCTGAAATGTTTGGTTATTCGACCAATTTGCGCTCCATGTCGCAAGGTCGTGCAACATATACCATGCAGTTTGTCCATTATGAAGAAGTGCCACGCAACATTACTGAAGAAATTATTGCAAGTGTGAAAGGTTAGGAGATAGCGATGTCTAAGGAAAAGTTTGAACGGAATAAGCCGCATGTAAACATAGGAACGATTGGTCACGTTGACCATGGTAAGACGACATTGACTGCGGCGATTACCAAGGTATTGGCTGAAGGCGGGGGAGCTGAGTTTAAGGACTACGGTGATATTGATGGTGCGCCGGAAGAGCGTGAGCGTGGTATTACGATTTCTACGGCTCATGTTGAGTATGAGACAGAGGGTCGTCACTATGCGCATGTTGACTGTCCGGGTCATGCTGATTATGTGAAGAACATGATTACAGGCGCGGCACAAATGGACGGTGCGATTTTGGTTGTGTCTGCGGCAGATGGTCCTATGCCACAGACGCGTGAGCATGTATTGCTGGCGAAGCAAGTGAATGTTCCGCATATTGTTGTGTTTTTGAACAAGGCCGACATGGTTGATGATGAAGAGCTTCTTGAGTTGGTGGAAATGGAAGTTCGAGAGCTTCTTTCATCTTATGATTTTCCGGGTGACGATATTCCTGTGATTACAGGCTCTGCGCTTAAGGCACTTGAGGGTGACAATTCTGAGATTGGTTCACAAGCGATTATGAAGTTGATGGAAGCTGTGGACTCTTATATTCCAACACCAACACGAGATGTTGACAAGCCATTTTTGATGCCTATTGAGGATGTGTTTTCCATTTCTGGTCGTGGCACGGTGGTCACGGGTCGTATTGAGCAGGGTGTATTGAATGTTGGTGATGATATTGAGATTGTTGGCATTCGTGAAACCACCAGCACGACTTGTACGGGTGTTGAGATGTTCCGCAAGTTATTGGACCGTGGTGAAGCTGGGGACAATATTGGCGCATTGCTTCGTGGCACCAAGCGTGATGAAGTAGAGCGTGGTCAGGTATTGGCCAAGCCTGGTTCGATTACGCCACACACGGAGTTCAAAGCTGAAGCATACATTTTGAACAAGGATGAGGGAGGTCGCCATACGCCATTTTTTGATGGTTACCGTCCTCAGTTTTACTTCCGTACCACGGATGTTACGGGCACGGTAAAATTGCCAGAAGGCACGGAAATGGTGATGCCAGGCGACAATGTTGCTATGGATGTCACACTGATTACACCTATCGCTATGGATAAGGAGCTTCGTTTTGCTATCCGTGAAGGTGGGCGCACAGTGGGCGCTGGCGTTGTAACTGATATTAATAAGTAATAAGAGTATATCATGGCAAATCAAACTAT